>CAZSIU010000088.1:0-4327 GCA_964607225.1 uncultured Methanosarcinales archaeon
ATGGCTATGAAACTTATATTGAGAATTTAAGCGGAGGGGAAAAAACAGCAGTTGCCTTGTCTTATAGGTTGGCTCTAAATAAAGTTATTAATGATATTGTTGCTGACATTAAAACAAAAGACATAATAATGCTTGACGAACCAACTGATGGATTTAGCACAGAGCAGCTTGACAAAATAAGAGATGTTCTTGAGCAATTGAACATGAAGCAAGTAATAATTGTAAGTCATGAAAGCAAGATAGAGAGCTTTGTTGAGAATGTGATAAGGGTGGAGAAGCAGGAAGGGATTAGTGTGATGATGTAAAAGTATAATAATTTTAATTGGCGTAATTAATTTTTGTGCAATTGATAAAGGATTGATAATTATTTGTATGCGGCTAATGCCTTAACTTGGTGGACAGACATTGGTAGCCTGCCTTTGATATAACGTTTTTCTATTTCTTGCGGCGTTTCACTTAAAGGTAATGCTAGTGCAGTTCCAAAATCTTTTGGTTTGATACCTCTTCTTTTTAAGCGATCTATAACTAATTCTAAAACGTCTTTATACTGCTCATAATGCACAGGCAGATATCCACTAATATCTAATCTCTTTCGTTTTGCCGACCTTAAGACTAAGGCTACAACACACACTAATTTATGAACATTAGTTATTTTCCCTTGTTCAATATATCCCCTATGCCAAGGCACCCTTACATCTGCATAGTCAATTGCAAATCTGTAAAAGTCATCCGTTTCTGGAAAGGTATATGATTTCTTAACCTGCTCGGCTAACCCTCTTAGGTCTTTAATTTGTCTTAAATTACTCAACTCATGTTCTATGTATTTTTTGTACGCAGGCCTCGCCTCTTTGCTTAATCTCGCTCCTAGCAGTTGTGCAATGGCTCTGTCAATAAATGCATTGATAGTTTCAGCTGGTTCATTAGCACTTCGTTTTATGAGAATATATTTTGGAGGTACTTTATAAGCCTCATTTCTTTGTGCAGCTTTAAGCATATTGTCCATGTTGTTGTATACCATTTCAACTTGACGTGTAAATTCTGGTTTTTTCCTTTTTTCGAATACATCCAAAATTAAAGATAAATTTATGTTGTATTGTTCTGATAGCCATCTAGCCAATTCTCTTTCAGTTCCAAATGGGTAGAAACCAAGTATTTTGGGAACCATGGACCTTATGCCCTCTATGATTTCCGAACTTTTGGCTCGAGGACTAATGGTAAAAACGTCGCTGTCAAGATGCTTATCCCTAAGTAATTGTAGGTACTCCCCAACTATTGCTAGGGCAATATATATTTTCATCTTTTTTTGCTTCTTATTGACAAATGAAGACTCTATAGTGGGTAATGGCACATGTACCTTAGTCTCCTCTGCAATTCTCCTAGCGATTAGTTTGTAAAGAGTTTTATTTTCAGGGAAATGCTGTCTGACTTCTGCGAAGATAGCTCTTGCAGGTCCAACTAGTACAAGTTCCTCATTTATTCTATCTTCAAGCTTTCTCATTTTCCTTCAAAAACAATAAAAGAACCTCTTTTACCTTATGGTAATAATATTCAATTTAAAAATCTTTCATAATAAAAACTTCAAAAACGAAACCTTTAAAAATAGCCTAATATATGGCTTTTGCTATATGGCATACGTTGGGGGACAAAGGAGTCTAGAAACTGTTAAGAGAGAAGACTTAGTTAGGCAATGCCCTGACTGCGGAAGCAAAGACATAGAGTATGCTAATGAAGAATTCTACTGCAAGAAGTGTGGGTTAGTGCTGGATTAATTTTAAAAGTTCTAAAATGTATGATGATTTTCAAGAGAGAGACGATGCAATTGCAACATACATGAGGCATCGTGCAAAGAAATATTTAGCTGAAAAAATGGATTTATTATTTCGTCCATTGACGTATATCCCTATATCAAATTTAGATAGAGAGGTACAAAAAGCAATTACTCCTTCAGACTTTTGGAGAGTAGCTTTTGCAAGATTGCTTAGGGGCGAAACACAACAAGCAAGACGTTATCTTCAAGGTGCATCTGCATTAGATCATGCTACATACGGTTTAGTCAAAATAATCTTGGATAATCTTGATGAAGTTCAACAAATAGTAACAGCATCGAGAGACGATTTTAATAAACTAAGAGTTGAAAAATACAGGAGAAGACCTTTTTGATTAAATAATTGATTTATAGAATAGTAAATTATTTTTCAATTATCTCTTTTGTCTTTGCTACAACCTCTTTTGCTAATTTAACCAGCTTTTTGTAAAGGTCGTCCTCAATAGAAAACTCAGTTCCATACTGATAGCGCTCTCTTACTTTTAAACTTGTCTCGTCATCATCCTTAGGCTCTAACAATGCTACCCTCACAAGAATATCTTCTTCAAAATCTATTTTCTTATCCTCAATCAGGCTGTAAATTAGTGCAAAAGTGCATTCTTGGTTTCTTGATTCATACCCATGCTTTGCTGCTATAGCCAGCAGGCAATGATACATAGAATAAAATATAGTGCCAGCACTTATGTCAGAAAGGCCAACTTTTTTCAGGTGCTCAGTAGCCTTTAAATAGCGCTCTGCTTTCATAATAAAGTGTTTAGCCTTTTCTATATCTGTTTTTACTTTAACAAGTCCCCTATGTGTACTGGCCTCATTAAGTTGTTCTTTTTCTGCTTTCCTCAAGCACCATTCAACCTTATTCTTTGCATGGCTCATTTTTGCAATAAGTCAATAATTAAGTCCTCTCCAAAAACCACTATGCCTTTTAACGCATTGAACAATACTTTATCTCCATTTTTAATGTTTTTTATAAAATCTTCTTTGGTTTGATAAATAGGGTGAAGTTTTTTAACATTTATTGCATCTGTCTCTTCTACTTCTTTTTTAACCTTAGAAAATCTTTCTTTGTTAGTAATTAAAACTACATCTATATCTCTTGCTTCTTTGTGCTTTCTTAGGACAGACCCAAACAAGATAGCTGCATCAGCGCTTTCAATTTTCTTAACTTCAGAAGCCCATACCTTAATGTAAGGAGTAGCTTGCTGTATTTCTCTCTTCAACAAGAATTTAATGTACTCTCTTACATAATCATTTCCAAAATTCAGCTTGTAGAATTTTGCTTTTCCAAGCTCTCTAGAAACTAGAATATTCTCCTTCTCTAGCCTTCTTGCTATCTTTAAAGCGCCCATTGCACTAATCCCTATATGCTTTGCAATGCTGTTGGCATTGTATTCAATTTCAGGGCTTTTGAAGATGCTTAGCACAAACATCATCTCATTATTTGTGATTTCATTCATTTAAACTCACAGTTTATATATTTAAACTGCAAGTTTATAAAGCTTTTGGTCATTAAGATCATAAAATGTGTGTAAATTACACAATACTGTAGTGATTCAGCTTACAGTAGTTTACGTAAGAATTAAATACTAATTCTGAAAATAATCAATTAAAAGGGGTGGCTTATGAAATTTTATTTATTTTTACTACTACTTATTCTTTTAAGTATTAATGTTATTGCTTCTTGGCAAACTTTTCAAAATGATTTGAGGAATACTGGCACTTCAAATGGAACTGGATATTTCCCCTTGCAAACAGCTAACTTTAGTGTAGATTTAGGCATGGATTTTCAGCCTTTAGTTGATGATTTGGATAATAATGGAAATACTGAGATTGTTCTTTTTTCAAATAATTCATTGATAATTTTTAATCCACAATTAAATATATTATCTCAAACAAAAATAGGCACAGTTCTTGGACAACCTGTATTGTTTAATTTTGATAATGATAATTTAATTGAAATTATTTTTAATTCAAGACAAAGCACAGATTATTTCTTTGTTTATCAATTTAACAATTCAAATTTACAGCAAGAATTCAACATAACATTAACCAATGATGCTAATTTTAGCGGAATAAAATGTTTAAACTTCAATGGCGTTAATTCTTGTGTTTTTAAAGATAAATTAAATTATATTCATATTGTCAATATAACTTCAAGAATAGATAATTCATACAATACCTCAACCTACAACGAATCAAGGCAGACAGTTCCTGCAATTGGAGACATAAATAATGATGGCAATTTAGAAGCAGTATTCTGGTTTAACAATGACAGCAGTGGTGGCTATGGCTTTTTGGCTTTTGACTTAAATGAAAGAAAGATTGAATGGATTGTTGACAATATATTTTCTCCATTTGCAAATAATTATCTTCTCAAAGGGCAGCCTGTTTTGATTGACTTAAATGATGACAATAAGCTTGAGATAGCAGCCAGCGTTTTTTATGATGACTCCCTTAATGTTGATTTTGCAACTGACTTGTTTACAGAGCTATTTGTTTATAGTT
>CAZSIU010000089.1:0-4247 GCA_964607225.1 uncultured Methanosarcinales archaeon
AAACCTTCAAAAGAAGAACTAAAAAAACATGCCAAAGAGATAGAAGATAAATCAAAACCATTCTTAAAATTATCAAATTATGCTTATCTCTCAGAGCATGACGCAGAAACTTTGCAGGATTTAAAAGAAAGTTATAGTGCGTGGCTAAAACACATTCCTAAAAGTGTAAGAGAAAAGCTGAATGAGGATTTTGTAATACGTTTTACCTACCATAGCAATGCAATTGAAGGCAATCGGCTTACTTTAAGGCAGACTGCCCTTATTTTGAAAGATAAAGTGATCCCAACAGGTGTACGGGCAGAGGATTACAACGAAGCAATAAATGGAAAAGAATGTTTGGATTATATAAAAAATTACAATGGAGAGTTAAATACAAAATTTCTTGAAAAAATCAACGGAATTCTTACAAAAAATACAGGCGTAGTCTACAGTGGAAGAATACGGTTTTTTGATGTACAGATACAAGGCTCAACACATGTTCCGCCATCTTACACCAAAGTCAAGAAACACATGCTTAATTTCTTTAAATGGTATAGCGCAAATAAAAATAAGCTGCATCCTTTTGAATTAGCTACCTTAATTCATGCTAAATTAACATGGATACATCCATTTGAAGACGGAAATGGCAGAACTGCAAGAGCAGTTATGAACTTTATTCTGATGAAAAAAGGTTTTCCTATGTTTTTTATTCCATTTGAGAAACGGGAAGAATATTATAAATCATTAGATACTGCTGATAAAGGTAATAACAAAGAGTACATTTCTAGAATTTTGCAGTTGATTATTGATCAAATAAGAAGTTACAGGCACAAGAAAATTTCATAAATTTTCTGTGCAGAAAATCGAGGTGATTTTCTTGCACAATAAAAAAGAATAAATCATATAATGCACATACGATAATACCAACTGATAAACACCAATATCCTTATAACATTTGACTTGAGTGCGGCCGTTTCATATGCTAGGATTCCAACAATTCTTTGATAATCTCTTTTGAAGTTATATTTCTAAGTTTATTTTTGTCTATTAAATTCAGAATTCGGAAAGAATCACCAGTCCAAAATGTGCCTGAAACAAGCACATTCGTGTCTAATGTAACTTTCATTTTTTGCTTTTTCTGACTCTATGTATCAAAGCAGGCACATCTTCTTCTCTTATTTTTTTCTTTGCTTCTCTTAGAGGTTTTGTCAGCTCTGCAAAAGACTCAGCACTTACCTTCTTCATCAAAACAGTATCTAATGATTTATTTATTACAGTCACGTTCCATGTTGCATTATAAAGCTGTGCACTTAATTGAGAGGTTGGAACATCCACCCAGATAAATACACTTATATTTCCTTTGTCAACATTTGGCGCAAATGCGCTAGTATAGCTCAAAAATCGAAACATTTATATATCAATTGCTATCATATACTATACAGGTGATGATTATGGAAACTGAACAATTCAATATAAGAATGCCGAAAGATTTGGTGCAGGATTTAGATATAATCTCAAAATTGCTGAAAGTGAACAGGTCAGAATGGGTAAAAACAAAACTAGCCGAAGAAGTGCATGAGGAAAAGAACAAGCTTTTAATGGAGTTAAGCACTTTGTATGCCAACGGAATGATTAGCAAGGAAAAAATAGAAAAATTGGTAGGAAAAGAAGTTGCTGACGAAATGGAATCTATCAAAATTATTGCTCAAAAAAGCGTAAAGCACGGCTTAGAATATGGCAAAAAATTCAGGAAACTACATTCTTGATACTTCAGCATTTATCAGCTTAGAAAGTATCAATATTCTAGAACAAGTGTTAAAACTATTTTCAATTACTACGGCAAATTCTGTAATGAAAGAACTAGAAGAATTCGCAAAATATGATGATAAATATGGGAAAATTGCAAAAAATGTTCTCAAACTGAAAAATAGATTTACAATAGAATCATGTAAAGCAACTGAAACAATAAAGTATATTGAGCCAACGGACAACGAACTTTACAATTTGGCATTAAAAAAGAAATTACCATTAGTTACAGACGAGACAAAATTAGTACATCATACTAGACATAAGATTGAAGTATATTTCACTACCGTATTTCTTGTTTTGCTAACAGAAGCTAAATACTTTACAAAAAAGGAAGCGTTGGACAAACTAGAAGAATTAAGAAACATTAGAAACTGGAGAAATAATATAATCTATTTAATAACGAAAAATCAACTTGAAAAATTATAGCCCCGATTTCTTCTAACTTTACTTTCGCCTTTGGCTCATAAAAATAATTTTTTTAAAAACCTATGAAAAAAGTACACTGAGAATAAAAATTTGGCGGGAAAAACTCCGCTCACCATCGAGGGTTCGCTACGTATAACACAGGTCCCAATATGTTAGTCTAAATTGAGAAATTCTCGTTAATATAGTCAACAAAAAGTTTTTCTAGTAATTTTATATAGCTAAAACATTTAATTATTTTGTTACTGATAGAACTTTTGGAGTAGAGTTAATAGTTTACTAAAGGATTAGGCAGCTAACACAATCCAAAAACAGATGAACACTTTTATAAAAACATAAAACTTAAATACAACTCCACTAAGAGTATTTACAGACTTAAATTTGCAATTAAGCACTCTATAAAAATTCAACTGTATGAAAAAACCAAAGAAACAGTTTAAATTAGTAAGTATTTTTAAGAAAGAGCTAGCGAATCCAAGAAACCAGGCAGCGCTTGACGTTACTATATGTGATGAAATTAAACCAGCTGAAAAAGGTTACAACTATAGAACAGAATGTTATAGAAACATTGCTTTGAGAACTAATGATTCTTCCATATGTCTTAACATTGCTGATGACTATGGTCAATTCAGTTGCATTGGAAGTTTAAGTGTTAAAAAAAATAATCAAGAAATGTGTAATTCTTTAAAAAATGAAGAATATAAAAATAAGTGCATTCAAGCAGTTGTAGATCCTAAAAACCAAAACGCCCGATTAGGCTTATTCGTTTAGATTTTCCAACAGCTTTATTAAGGATAATTATTTTGTCCATTGCATGACACAAAAATACTACCTTGACACGTCTATATGGCTAGACTTCTTTGAAAAAAGAAATGAGCCTAATCTGCCTAAAGGTGATTGGGCGCATGAGCTACTTGATAAAATCACAAAAAACAATAATAAAGTAATTTATTCGGATATTGTGATATTGGAGCTTGGCGTAGTTGATTACCAACCTCATGAAATAGAAAAATTATTCGAGAAAATCAGGCCAATACTTATATTTGCAGAATCCACAGAAAAACAAGCGAGAAAAGCAAAGGATTTAGCATCAAAAAGAGATATTCCAAAAGGTGACGCTTTGCATGCACTTATTGCTAGAGATAACAAAGCAACATTAGTAACACTAGACAATCACTTTAAGAAATTATTGGATATTATTAAACCAAAAAGACCGCAAGACCTTATTTAATATTGAATTTCTTTTCAAGCATTTCAAAGGCTTTTCCGCGTGCAGCATGTAATTGAGCATCACTTGTTTTTCTTTTTGAAGAGCCTTTCAGTTGAGCTAAATTTTTCAATACTTCCTCTTTTTCTAGTTCAGAAAGTTTTTCTCTGATTGCATCTCTGATAAACTCTGTTCTAGTGCTGTATCTGTGTTCTTCTAATTTCTGGTCTAATTCTTTCAATAACCTGTCTTCCATCTTAATAGTTATTGCCTGCATGGTATTACTTAGTATATACAAAGTATTATATAAACTTTTCTTTTTTTAAACGGAAAACTGCCCCTTTATTCTTGTTCTTGGCGTATCGCTTCGCTCAGTTTATAGAAACGAGGACTTCAAATTTACTTTTCGGAACGAAATTTCCCAGAACTTCGTAACTGAAATTTCCTCTGCACTCAGTTTTCATCCATGTTGTTGGAATTTGACAATTCGGGCTGGCTCTTATTTTTGACTGTAAAGTAGTATCTAGGCGAAAAGTATATAAACGTGTTTCTTATTCTATGGGTTATCAATCACAGTCACATTCCATGTTGCCCTTGTCAGCATTGGGGCGAATGTGTTTGATATCTATCTACTTTTTGATTAATGTTTTTTTATTGCGGTTTATTTTCACTTGAACCTTAAAAAACAAAAATTTAAATACAACTCCACTAAGAGTATTTACAGACTTAAATTTGCAATTAAGCACTCTATAAAAATTCAACTGTATGAAAAAACCAAAGAAACAGTTTAAATTAGTAAGTATTTTTAAGAAAGAGCTAGCGAATCCAA
>CAZSIU010000090.1:0-4164 GCA_964607225.1 uncultured Methanosarcinales archaeon
ATTTTTGAGTGATTTTAAAAACTTTACCAATTTAAGCAATTAAAATCAATAACATCGAAAATCAATAGATTTTCGGGGTTTTCGGAAAAACAAGTTTTTCCGCAAACATTAAAAATAAATCTACAATACCCAAATTTATGTATGACGAGATTATTGAAAAAATTTTAGAGTCTATAGATGAAAAAACAATTTTGACAGAAACATATCCAAAATTTTCTGGAGAAAGCTATAAAGCACATAAACTTGATTTAAAAAATTTTCATGAAATCAAAAAATTAAATTTGGATAAAAAAATTATCTTTGTTGATGGAGGAAATGCTGAAATTATTGCTTCTGCTAATTTTTCATTAAATCTGATAAGAGTTTGTTATGTAGTATATAAAAATAATAGAAAAACAAATATTAAAAAATTTGAGATTCTTGCTTTTATAAAAGCTATTAATAAAAATAATGAGATTTATTATAAAACATCATTTTTTAAAACAAAAAACTATATCGAATTAGAAGAAATTTCTTTCAATTCATTCGACCATACTTTAATGCTTGGCACTAATAGAGCAGAAATAAGCAGTGTTGCAAATGCAATAAGAAGATTTGCTGAATTAAGACTTGCCAAACAAATTGCTGAAGAAAAAAAAGCTGATATTCTTGTTTTAGATGGTAATCTGCAAAGCACTTTAACAAATGAAAATAAATATTTAAATGAACTTTATGAATCATGCAACAAAAATAATGTTGTTTTAACTGCTTTGAGCAAAACAAACTCTTTATTTACAGAAAATGGAAATCTGTTAAGTATTGTTTTGGACAATATAAGCAATCTTCCATCATGGTTCTATTATCCAATTGTCGAAATAAATAATAACAATCATAAAGCAGAAATGTTTTTTGTAAAATTTCATAATAAATCCAAACACGTTTTTAGATTTGAAATTTTTAATCAGCAAAAATCAAAAGCAGAAGAAACCATAAATATTTTAGCAACTAATTGCATTGATCCAATATTTATCGGCTACCCTTATGGCTTAGTGGAAGCAGACAGAATTGCAAGGGTAAGCAATCAAGAGAAAGAATCACTAAAAACAATGTTTTTAGTTAAATTAAGAAATAAAAATATTGATAAGTATCTAAGCTCTATTAATGCTCATGAAATTCTTGATAAGATAAGTTTTTAATATTTAAATGGACTATTTTCTAATATATATTCACTAACAAATTAACAAGCGGATTACCTTCTGCACGCTTACATCAAAAGGTCGACCTGCACGCGAGTTCGCGTGCTCGCGAACAACTCTCTAGTTTTTATTGATTAAATTTATTGTACCCTTCTTCAAAATTTAAAAAAAACAATAAACTATATAAACTTAATATTCAATAAAATTTTTTATGTACGATGTGATAACAGTTGGCAGCGCAACAGTTGATGTTTTTGCAAAAACACATTTCTCTGAGTTAATAAAAATTATTGATCCAAAAGGCGAAACAGATTTGCTTGCTTTTCCAAGTGGAGCTAAAATATTAATTGATGAGCTTGAATTTACAACAGGTGGAGGTGGCACAAATACAGCTGTTGCATTGACGAGGCTTGGGCATAAGGTTGGCTTTATAGGCAAGCTTGGCACTGGCACTAACTCTGATTTTATTCATAAAAATCTGAAAAAAGAGAAGATTGATTTGCTTTGCTCTCATGGAAAAGGGCATGCTGGCTACTCTATAATTCTTGACACTCTGGAGCACGACAGGACAATTTTGACTTACAAAGGAATTAATGACGAGTTAAGAAACGAAGATGTACCATATAAGAAGCTAAAAACAAAATGGTTTTACTTCGGTGCAATGCTAGAGGAGTCATTTCATACATTAGAAAGACTAGCAGAATTTGCTCAGCAGCACAATATAAAAATTGCCTTTAATCCAAGCACCTATCTTGCTGAAAAGGGAGTACACCAACTGAAACATATAATTAGCAGAACTGAACTGCTTGTTTTGAATAAAGAAGAAGCTTGTTTACTAGTTGGTAAAGACACAATGGGAGGGCTTTTGTTCAAGCTAAGAAGCTTAGGACCTGAAATTGTTGTAATAACTGATGGCAAAAATGATTTGTATGTTATAGATAATAGATATACATATAATACAAAACCGCCTTTTGTTAAAATTATTGATACAACTGGTGCAGGAGATGCTTTTGCAGCCTCTTTTCTTTGCGGCATTATCAAAAAGAAGGATATAGAGTTTGCAATCAAGCTTGGAATTGTAAATTCACAGTCTGTGATAACACATTACGGAGCAAAAAATCTTCTATTAACTTTTAATGAAGCTATGAAACAAATAAAAAAAATAAAAATCAAAATCCACAAGAGAAAGATTTAATTTATTCCACAGAGACCAAAACATCATTGCTTTCTACCTTAACTTGATAAGCTGCTACTTTTGCAGTTGGCATCATAGCATTTGCGCCTGTTTTGACACTATAGCGCCAGCCATGCCATGGGCATGTTACGATATCTCCTTCAAGAAACCCTTCTCCTAAAGGACCGCCTCTATGCAAACAAGTATTGTTTATAGCGAAGAATTCACCATCTACATTAAACAAAGCAACTTCTGTTCCATTAACATTAACTACTTTGTTTTCACCTGGCTTTAAATCTGAAGTGCTAGCAACTTTAACGAAATTTGGCATTTAAACCACCCATTAAATAGTGTATACATAATTATATATAAAGTTTTTTATACAAAATACAAATCAAAACCTTTATATAAATAGATTTAAAATAACAAATTTAAGAGGTGATATGTTTTTGAATAAAAATAAAAAATTTGTTCTTTGGTTTAATGAATTAAGCATTGATGATATTGCTTTAGTTGGAGGCAAAAATGCTTCTCTTGGAGAGATGTATAGAAATTTAACAAAAAGAGGAGTTAAAATTCCAAATGGTTTTGCAGTAACAGCTTATGCCTACAATCATTTTGTTGAAAAAGCTGATATAAAAAATAAACTAAAACAAATACTAAAAGGCTTGGACAAAAACAAAAAAAATCTATCAGAAATCGGAGAAAAAGCACGTGCAACAATACTAAAAGCAGAATTACCAATTGAATTAAAAAATGAAATAATTAATGCTTACAAAAAATTATGCAAGCAATATGGCATTAACACAGACGTTGCAGTGAGAAGCTCTGCAACAGCAGAGGATTTGCCAGATGCGAGCTTTGCTGGGCAGCAAGAAACTTATCTCAATATAAGAGGAGAGCATGCACTGCTAGACGCAACCAAAAAATGTTTTGCGTCTTTGTTCACAAATAGGGCTATTTCATACAGAGTAGATAAAGGCTTTGATCATTTTAAAGTTTCTTTATCAGTTGGAGTACAAAAAATGGTGAGAAGCGACAAAGCTTGCTCTGGTGTTATGTTCTCTATCGACACAGAAACAGGTTTTAGAGATGCTGTTTTGATTAATGGTTCTTATGGTTTAGGAGAAAACATTGTGCAAGGCTCAGTCAACCCAGACCAATTTTATATTTTCAAGCCGACGTTGAAGAAAGGCTTCAAATCTATTATAAGTAAAAAATTAGGCAACAAAAAAATAAAGATGATATACAGCAAAGATGGAGCAAAGCACACAACAAAAAATGTTAAGGTTCCATATAAAGAGCGCTTCAAGTTTGTATTAAATGACGACGAAATTCTAAAAATTGCAAAATGGGCTTGCATCATTGAAGATTACTATTCAAAAAAAGCTCGCAAATTCAAACCAATGGACATGGAATGGGCAAAAGATGGCATAACAAATGAGCTATTTATTGTTCAAGCAAGGCCAGAAACAGTACAAAGTCAGAAAAATGTTAATGTGCTAGAGGAATACGCATTAAAAGAAAAAGGAACTGTTATTGTGACAGGCTTGAGCGTTGGCACGAAAATAGGAACTGGCAAAGCCCATGTAATAAAAAATGTTAAAGAAATTAAAAGCTTTAAGCAAGGTGAAGTCCTCATAACAGAAAAAACAGATCCTGATTGGGAGCCCATAATGAAGATTGCTTCTGCTATTGTAACAAATAAAGGTGGCAGAACTGCTCATGCCGCTATCATTGCCAGAGAGCTTGGGATTCCTGCAATTGTTGGGACTGAAAAGGGAACAGAAATTATAAAGACAGGAACAGATGTTA
>CAZSIU010000091.1:0-4162 GCA_964607225.1 uncultured Methanosarcinales archaeon
TCTTAGTTTTGAACAATCTAAAGAAATATCTTTTGCTTTTATCTTTTTAAAATGTTTCTTAAGATTTTTATAAGAATTTAATGTAAAATTGTCCTTATCTATCGCCACACTTCTTGATTTTAATTTATTCTTCTTTAAAACTTTATATATCGATTCAAAAAATTTCTTTTTCTCCATTAAATAAACTTTCTTAACCATTGATTTTTTTGCTCTTTCAAACTCCATTTCAGGTACTATAAAAAAGGGTGCTTCATTTTTTGGAATAATTAAAGATCCTAAACCATTGTAGCCAGAAAAATAGAACATATTAGCATTAAACTTCATTGAATCTAGATTATAGAATAAAGCAAAATCATAATTCTTTTTATATAAAATTGATTTGAGTTCATTAATTTTCATTTTAATTCAAAAATCTTATATACCATTTAAATTTTTTCTTTTAGTATGAAGAAGTATAGACTAAAAAATGGCATTACTGTGATTTTTGAGAAAAATAGCTCTAAGTCAGTTGCTGTTGAAGTAATGTTTAAGTTTGGCTCAAATTTTGAAAACAAGAAAACCCTTGGATTAGCACATTTTCTTGAGCATATGCTTTTTGAGGGCACTAAAAAAAGAAGAGATAGCAGAGAAATTGCAAATGAAATTGAAAAATATGGTGGTGAGTTTAATGCTTACACAACAGGTGATAGAACAGCATTCTTCATCAAAATAATCAACAAAAGGTTTGACATAGCCTTAGATATTCTTTCTGATATGATATCTAATCCAGTTTTTGACAAAAATAGAATTGAGAAAGAAAAACAAGTAATTTTGAAAGAAATAAATATGATAAATGATGAGCCTAGGCTCTATCAATGGATTTTATTCCATAAAATTTTATTTGAAAAACATCCTGCAAAAAATCCAACATATGGTGCTATAGCAACAGTAAAAAGCTTTGACAGAGAACATATTGTAAACTATTATTTTTCACATTACATCCCAAATAATATGATTGTCTCTGTTGTTGGAAATGTCAATAATGTAAAAGAAAAGATTGAGAGATATTTTGGAGATTTAAAACCAAGGGAAAAAATTCATAGGCAAAAAGTAAAAGAGCCTTTGCAGAAAAAAGTCAAGAAGTTTGTTGAGAAAAAAAAGACATTTAACTCATACATGGTTCTTGGCTATAAAACTGTATATAGGTTGCATAAAGAAAGCTATGTTCTTGATGTTATAAGTGCAATTTTAGGAAGAGGGCAATCTGGCTGGATTTTTGATGAGATAAGGAACAAAAGAGGATTGGCTTATCAAGTTGGGGTAAATGATGAAAAAGAAAATGACTATGGGACATTTGCAATTTATACAAACTTAGACAAAAGGAATATAGATAAGGCTAAAGAGATTATATTCCAACAATTTAAAAGATTGGGAAAAATAAGCAAAAAAGAGCTGCAAGAAGCAAAAACATACATAGAAGGCAACTATACTTTAGAAATGGAGGATAACTTTCACTATGCCGATAACCTTGCTGTATGGGAAACGATAAAAGATGCAAAGCTTGCTGAGTTATATTTAAAAGATATTAAAAAAGTAAATATTAATGATGTAAAAAGAGTTGCTAGAAAATATTTGAATGAAAAGTATACGCTGGTTGTGATAGAACAGGAGTAATTATCTAGTAACTTCAAAGCTTTTTACCATTTCTAAAAGCTTCTTGAGTTTAGGATCTTTGTCAAATTTTTCTCGTACTGGCTTTATCATCTCATTTATGTAATAAGCAACTGTATTTTTCAGATCAGCAGGATGGATTTTACCTTCTGCATATAGCTTTTCTAGTTCTTTATAGTTTTCTATTACAACATCACCGCCAAATTTTTCATGTCTTTTAATCTCCATTATATTGAATTTTTCAAAAATAAGGTATTTTGAATATTCAAGAATTGGGTTTTCATGCACAATTTTTGCAGGGCAGTATGCCTTGCTGATTTTTCTTTTAATGTCTTGTTCAGAGTCGTTCATAAAAATTGCAGTATCTGGTTTAGATTTTGACATCTTTAAGTCAATTATCCTGTCAATGTCTTTTGTTTTTGGTGGCTCACCTAAACCCATTAGCATGTGATGGCTTATAACAACTGGCTTCCAAAAGCCTATGCTAGGGCCAATTTCCCTTGCAAGAACATTAACTTTTCTTTGGTCTTGGCCTAATTGAGTTATATCTGCTTTTAGCTGGAAAATGTCAGCAGCTTGCATACAAGGATAGAGTATTTGAGAAGCCTGCTGCACCTCTGCTTCTTTTCTTCCCATTATTTGGCCTGTTCTTATGACTCTTTTAATGGTTGAATTTCTAGCAACTTGCATTACTTTCTTCCAGTATTCTGAATCTTTCACATAATCACTCACCCAAACAAACTCAACATTTTTCAAGTCCATTCCGCAATGTCGCCACACTTCTATTAGATACTTGCCTGCTGTTTGGATATTTTCAAGATTACCGCTAAGTTTGTTATTAGCCCATGCATGCCAATCTGCTACAAGCATCTTAAACTTGATGCCTGCTTTTGTCATCTTGTTTACATTAATTGCTCTTAGAATTCCTTGTGCAATATGCACATCAGTTCCAGAAGGCTCGAAGCCATCATAAGCAATGGGATGCTCTTTTGTTGCTAGTAAATGCCTTAGCTCTTCTTCTGTTATGATTTCCTCTCCAACTTGCTTTATTAAATCAAGCTTGCTTTCAATATCCATAAAAAAACAGTTTTTTAGTTAATATTTAAAGTTTTAGATTGATTTATTGAATTTTAATATTTTAGAATTCAATCCGCCTACGGCGTAGTGAGTTGCGAGGCTCACTCGTGAGACTCGCTCGCCAGCTCAAAGGCTCGCAGTGAGTTGTGAGCGAGTTAGTGGCATAAGCGAGCGAAAGCGAGCTTTCGCATGTCACACGCTCACTCGCATGTCGATGCTCGCCTATTATATTAGAAATAATTTTATTGTTTTGGCTTATAGACGTGCTTTAAAACCATCTGGCTAGCTATTCCAACAGAAATTCCTATTATTTCCAAAGCAAAAAAGATAATCATGCTGAAAGGCAGATTGCTTACATATGTGCTAAAGCCAGTAGTGCTAGAAACTGCATTTCCTGTTGGTATTATGGTTGCAGGTCCGCCATTTGGGCCATAGATAGGAAGTATAAAGTACACAAGCAAAGCGACCAATGCTCCGATATAGGCACCTTCTTTCATAGATTTAATTTATTTAAAAGGTAGAATAAAAAGGTTGTGGTTTGAAGATTATAAATAGATTTTTAATGATATATTATTTTCTTTAAAAAATGAATTTAATTGAACGTGTTAAAGAAGCATACAGAACTGGAGCTGATATTTACGATTCACTCAGCAGGGGTTTTGATTCAGAAATGACTTATGACGAATTCTTTGAATCTGTTTATGGTCGAAGATTAGAGCTTAGACGAGTAACTACCATACAAAATGTTGGAAAGTTTGATTGGTATGCGGGACTTCTTTTGGCAGCTATTGAATTTGTTATTAAAGAACCAATAAAATCGTTTAGAATTATTTATGAAGAGTATACTCCAAAAAAATAACACATCTGACTTATTTACCACTGGACATCTTTGGATAAACTTTATAAACCCATTTTGCAGGCATTTTATTATGAGAATACCTGTATCTCTGCTGTCTACCTATCTCTATTGCTCAAGAAAGCTATTTCTTGAAGAGGTTTTGCTTTTGGAAGAGCCGCCAAAGGAAAGTATTGTTATGGGTGCTATAAGGCATCATGCCTACGACAAAATAAACAAAAAGGAAGAGGAAATAGTAACCTCAATAACAAAAAGAATGAAGCTTGAGGAAATACAAGCATTATACAAGCAGAAATATCTTCAAGTACTAAGAAATGTAATAACAAAAAACAAGAAAAGGCTAGAAGAAGTCAACTTAAACATGCTTGATGCTTACAAGAATAGCTTTTCTTTCATTATGGACGAATCAGATATTAGAGCAAACCATGTTTTCAGCTTTATAGAATCAAATAATGTATTCGGTAAAGAACTATGGCAAAAATTAACTCCAAAAATTATCTCAGAACTTAGAGTTGATTCTGACGAACTAAAATTGAAAGGCATCATAGATCAAGTTCATATTTATGAGGATGAATATGT
>CAZSIU010000092.1:0-4128 GCA_964607225.1 uncultured Methanosarcinales archaeon
GTTGAATGAACATGCAGAACTAATGGCTTATTTTTCTTTCTTTTTGCTCTTACCCCAGCTCCAAAAGTCATCCAATCATGGCAATGTATAATGTCAAATTCCTCTTCTTCAGCAATCTTTTCCGCAGCAAGTGTATAGCGATGTACTTCTTCAAACAAAGTTGAGCCATAAATTCTTGGTTTTTGTTTTTTGCCCAAAGATCTTTTATATTCCTCTGAACTCATATAAGGTTGCAAGGCAGATGCAATTTTTTTGATTTTTATATTCCCTGCAGAAACCAATTTAACAAAATCAGCATCCTCTGTATCAAAAGAGTAAGGCAATACAAAAGTTATCTCTACTCCTTTATTACTAAGTCCTTTTGTTAAGCCATAGCATGCTGTTCCAAGTCCGCCGCTGCTCAAAGGCGGAAATTCCCATCCAAACATTAAAACTTTCATCGCTATTGCTCACCATTGATTTTGATTATTTTTAAGTCTGAAATACGCACTCTTCTGGATACATTTTTTCTTATGTAATCCTTACCAAAAGCAGTTAACTCAACTACTCGAACATAAGCAGAACTAAAGACTTCTCTAACCCAACCTTTTCCAATTAAGTAAATAAGATGCCTCTCAACAGTCTTCCAATTAATTTGAGTTTCAGTAGAAATCTGGTTTATTGTTTTCTGCCCAGAAGCAAGTGATAAAAGAATAGAGTTTCTTATCTCTATAAAGGTTCTTTTAATAGAATAACTTTCTTTATTAATTAATACCACCCTTTTATTATGATATAACTAAGTTATGTCTATTTTAATTAGAACATAGAAGTATAAAAAGTTATTGTTTAAACTTTAAAATGGTGTATGAAGAACTAAAGTAATATGTCAAAAAATTTTATTAATTTTTCATCCATGTTGTTGGAATTTTGACGAGGCTGGCTCTAATTTGGTAACTTCTAAGTAGTAAAAAACAAAAGATTTATAAATAGGAGAAATATAATGGTTTATTATGTCACCAGTACAAAGCTATTACCAAGTTGCAAGAGAAAATGAAGCTGTATTTAGGAATGTATTAAGAGATTTAAGAGAAAATAGAGCAAACAGGCCAATGGGTCATCTTATACCAGGAGAATTAAATCCTGAAGTAACTCTTGATGAAATATTCCAGAAATGGTCTGAGGGTGTAAGACATGGAATATTTACTATTACTACTTTTACAAGACCTGAAAAAGATGTTGCAACTATTGGATTTCAAGATATTGCAACTTTATCAGGTAGAGGAGCTACACTTGAATATTTAGTTAAGGAAGATAATTCTGTTGAATATAAAGGACCAACTCTTACGATGATGAGCCTAAAGTAAATTATCAGAGCCAGCCCTCATCTTGAATTCTGAATTAAGGGTTACGAATCTGAAACTTAGCTTTTTCTGCTACGCCTAATGCTTGTGCATTAAACGTACTTTTCTTCAAAAAGCCCGCAGAAAATAAGTTTCAGACAATTTAAAAACATATGCGAGTTTTATCGCTTTGGGCAATTTAAAAACTCTTGCTCTTCGCAGATCCATAAATTTGTCCTAAACTTCTCAAAAAAAGAAACATTTATATATAAGTTAATACTAATTGATTATTAACTAATAATAATTTGTGATTAAAATGCCAGAATTAATCGAAAGAAAGAAGTTAGAGCATTCACCAACACTAAATACTGTGCTTATGGTAGAAGAAACCCTTAAAAATATGGATGAAAGTGTAATAACAATAGCAGACCTAAAGAGGAGACTTCCTAACCAAATAAATCATAATACTCTTAAATTTATTCTTGAATATTTGGAAGAAAGCAACAAAATAGCAGTAACTATGAAAGGCATAACTTGGATTCACAACACAAACCCTAAACTAAGAAAGGCAATTAAAGAAGGTTTAGAATTATGAAGAAAAAAGTTAGGGTAATTTTTTCTCCAGAAGCTGAAGAAGTATACAAATACCTTAATGAAGTTGCTCCAAATTCAAAAGTTGATAGGTCAATTCTAAACGCCGTTAACAAAAAAGTAGAATTGATAAAAATAAATATTCATTATGGTGAGCCAATTGCTAAAAGATTGATACCAGTAGAATACAAAACTAAATATGGAGTTACAAATCTATTCAGAGTCGAACTGCCAAGTTTTTGGAGGATGTTGTATACATTAACAGATGGAGAAAGTCAAATTGAAATTGTAGCTTTTGTTCTTGATGTTTTAGATCACAAAGAGTATAACAAAAGATTTGGATACAAATAACCACTTTTATTTTAATTTATTTTTCCTTTTAAGTGGTGTCAAAGATTTATAAACTAAAATAGAAATTAAAACGCTAATGGAAAAAAAAGCTGATGTTTTGTTTGAGGTTTCTTGGGAAGTTTGCAATAAGGTTGGTGGTATCTATACAGTTGTTAAGTCTAAAGCAGCCAAAATGGTTGAGGCTTATGGCAATAACTACCTTTTGATTGGCCCTTACTTTGCACCAAAAGCAATTGGGCAGTTTCAGGAAGAAGTGCCAAATGAATTCTGTAAGACACCTTTTGAAGAATTAAAAAAATTAGGCATAATGTGTCATTTTGGAAGATGGATAAGTGAAGGCAGTCCTTATGTAATTCTTATTGATTTTGTAAATTACAATTACAGGGTTAACGATATAAAGCGCGAGCTTTGGGATTGGTATAAAGTTGATTCTTTAAGAACAGCTTATGACTATAACGAGTCAGTTGTTTGGGCCTATACCGTTGGAATGCTAATTGAGAAATTGTCTAATTGTCTTAGCGATAAAAAAATTGTTGCACATTTCCACGAATGGCTTTCTGGGGCTGGACTACTTTACTTGAAAAAAAAGAATGTAAAAATTGCAACTGTTTTCACAACACATGCTACTGTGCTTGGCAGAACATTGGCAAACTCAAATGTTGATTTATACAATGTATGGAATAAAATAAATCCTGACCAAGAGGTTTATAAGTATAATATTGAAGCAAAGCATCTTGTTGAGAAAAACTCTGCAGCTTTTGCCGATGTTTTTACAACAGTTAGCGAAATAACTGGAATGGAAGCAGAATACTTATTGAAGAAAAAGCCAGATGTTTTACTGCCAAACGGCCTGGAAATAAGCAAATTTCCTACATTTGAGGAGCTTGTAATTAAGCATAAGCTTCAACGTGATAGGATAAGAGAATTTATGCTTTATTATTTTTTCCCTTATTATACATTTGATCCTAAAGAGACGTTAATTTATTTTATCGCTGGACGCTATGAGTTTCATGACAAAGGTATAGATATTTTTATCAAAGCGCTTGGCAGATTAAATGAAAGGTTAAAGCAAGCAAAGAGCAAAAAAACTATTATGGCTTTTATTTGGGTGCCTGCAAATTTCAGGAACATAAGACCAGAGCTCTTAGAAAACAAAACACTTTACCAAGATATAAAGGATGCATTGGAAGAGGTCATAGACGATGTTGAAAAGAATATTATTTATTCTTTTGTGTCAAACAAAAAAATAAGCAAAGAAAGCTTATTTGATGAGGACTTTCTCACAGAAATGGAAATAAGGATTGCGAAATTTGTTAAAAAAGGCAAGCCCCCGTTATTGACACATGATTTATACGATGAAAATGATATTATTCTCAAAACTATTGTTTCTGTAGGACTAAAAAATGAAGAGCAAGATCCTATAAAAATTGTTTATTATCCAATTTATTTAAGTGGAGCAGATGGGCTGCTTAATTTAAATTACTATGAGGCTATGCAAGGCTCTCATCTTGGTGTTTTTCCTAGCTATTATGAGCCTTGGGGTTACACACCTTTGGAAGCAGGCGCTTTAGGTGTTTCTTCCATAACAACTGACTTAGCTGGCTTTGGAAGATATTTTTGCTCTGAATGCGTGCAGACAGAGACACCAGGAATTTTTGTGCTGAAAAGGTTAAACAGAGGTGATGGTGATGTAGTAAATCAGCTAGTTGATGTTATGTTCAATTTTGCAAATCTTTCAAAGGAAGATAGAATTGCAAATAAATTGCAAGCTAGAAAAACAGCATCTATGGCGGACTGGAAAAGTTTTGTCAATAACTATATCGAAGCTCATAATTTAGCTGTTGATAAAGTATACAAATAGTTGGGG
>CAZSIU010000093.1:0-1284 GCA_964607225.1 uncultured Methanosarcinales archaeon
AGCTTTAATCTGCATTTTATTTTGTTTTTCTTCAGCTCAACAACAATTCCAACAGTTGCTGCAGAATTTACATTAAGCATTAATGGTTCATTCATCTTGATTGGCTCAACATTAAGCTCCTCCTTTGTTCCTACAACTCGTTGCAATAAATGAACATCCAAGCTTAATCCATGCCAAACCTTTGGCAATTTTCCAGGTAAACCTACAATAGAGCCGGTTAGCTGGTCAGACTTAACAACTGATGGGTCTAAAGATGTAAGCACGCCAATTGAGCCACTTGGGCCAACTGCATCAAGGCTAGAGCCACCTGCATTTAAGCTAACTATTTTTGTAGTTAATGGCTTCCAAACTTGCTGGTTTTTCTCGACTATGCTTCTTCCAGGCCTTATTTCAATTGTGTCGCTAACTTTTAGCATGCCTTGTTTTAGGCTGCCTCCAAGAACACCTCCAACAAGCTTATCAGGTGTTATTCCAGGCTTGTTTATATCAAAACTTCTTGCAACAAGCATTATAGGTTCTTTATTTGGTTCCCTAACAGGTGCTGGTATATATTCGTTAATTGCTTGCATTAAAAAATCTAAGCCTACACGATGCTGAGCAGAAATTGGGATTATTGGGGCATTCTCATAATCAGTCCCTTTCAGAAAAATTTTTATCTGCTCATAATTTTTTAGAACTTGTTCTTCACTGACTAAATCAATTTTATTCTGAATAACAATTACATATTTGATTCCAATAATCTGCAAAGCCATTAGATGCTCTCTGGTTTGTGGCTGTGGACATTCTTCGTTTGCTGCAACAAGCAATAAAGCTGCATCCATAATTGTAGTGCCGCTAAGCATTGTTGCCATCAAGCTTTCATGCCCAGGAGCATCAACAAAACTAACTTTTCTTATTGGTTTTGTTTTAGAATTATCAATTGGACAAATTTCTTTTGTTGTATAAGCTTTTGCGCCTTTGCATTTTCCACATTTCATAAATGTTACATCAGCATAGCCAAGCCTTATTGTTATGCCTCTTTTCAATTCTTCAGAATGAGTATCAGTCCATTTGCCGCTTAATCTTTCAAGCAATGTTGTTTTGCCATGGTCGACATGCCCAACCATTCCGATATTAAGAACTGGTTGTGCTGGTAATTTTTGTTGCTCATCTTTCTTTCTAGCCATGTTTTGTTTTAATTTTAATCTCAATATTTAATTTAGTGATTATTATTTGTTAAGGTAAGCTTGATTGTGTTTGTCATTTTGTTTTTGACTTTCTCAACGCAATTTAATATAATTATTT
>CAZSIU010000093.1:1384-4100 GCA_964607225.1 uncultured Methanosarcinales archaeon
TTTTACTTCTTTCGCAGGTTTTTCTTCTTTTTTTGTTTCTTCTGCAATGCCAAAAATTTCAGTAAGTTTTTTAGAACCTTGCTTTATTACCTTTAAATTTATTTGCGATATTCTTTCATGTATCTTGTGCCCACATACTGTTTTTCTTCGCTTAATGCCTTTTGCATCTCCTCTAAAGCCAACACCACCATAAATTGTTATAGATTTTCTTAAGCCTAGGATTCCCTTTCTCATTGGAAACCCACAATAGTCTGAGCCTCCTGTAATAAGGAATTCATAATCATTCATTTCAAAAGCATTGCCTTTTATAGTTTCGCCTATGTTTAAGCCTATAAAAGGTTGTGCTAAGTTATCTTTTACTTCTTTTTGAAATGTTTTCCCGGTTGATGGGTCTGAAATGCATAGCTTAAAGCTCACCATAAAAGCACCTCCAATAACAAAAGAGAATTAAAAGTGTAAAATATGGTTTATTTAAATATTTATGCCCTAAATTTTTGCAAAAGAAACTGATGCGCTATAGCTAGGAAAGCTGCTTGGTGTTGCATCAATAAGTCTTACTAAATTTTTCATGTAATAGAATGATGCTATTACAAATACAAATGGAATTACATTAGCCCATAAATTTAGGTTTAATGCAAACATTGCAAAAGGAAATAGCATCGCTGAAAAAATTAAGAATATAACAAGCAATAAATTATTTAGTATTTTTTTGCATTTATTCAAATTTCTTGAGTTATCAACATTAGTTAAGATAATTGATAGAGTATGATGTACTATTTTAAGCCTTTTGTAAACAAGAGTTATCAAGTAAAGCATTAATGTAGCGCTTAATGCATAAAAGGCGTATAAAACTAGAGCATGGTAATTTGACTTGATCAATATTGATATTTTTCTCAAAACAAAAAAAGTGAACAAAGCCAATGCAATAAGTATGAATGCTAACCTTGAATCTGATTTTAGCTTTTTTGTAAAGAAAGTTTCTATTTCCATCTGGTCAAAAAATCTTCTTATATAGTCTGATATTCTCTCCAGCTTTAATCTGGCCCTTAGTGGAAGTCTTGAGTTTAGTGCATTATGCAAATTTTCGCTGTAGCTTATGCCGATTGACATCAATATTGCACTAAGAAATATGATAGAAGCTGTTATTGTAACTAAATCTATACCCAAGCCAAATTTCTCACTTTCTTTTGCTACCAGCAAAGAGAATTCTCCTATGGACATCATTGCAATGCTCGAGAAGAAAGGCTGCTCATTTTTGAAATTGGCCAATATGAATGTTAAAAAGCCTATTGCCACAAATCTTGAAATGAAAATAGTAAGCATCAGTGCTGCAATCAATGGGATATTTGACTCAACCGCTTTAAAATCAACCAAAGTCCCCATGGATATGAAAAATATAGATGTGAAAATTAATGCATATGGTTGAATGGCTCTGCCATATTCTTTAGCATTTGGCAATGACGCTATTAAGCTGCCTGCTAAGAAAGCGCCTGCTGACGGCGTTAAACCAAGATAAAATGCAAAATAGCTGAATAATGCCCCTATTCCTAGTGAAAGAAATGTCAAAATAGATTCGTCACGATTATTTTTTAATATTATGTTTATTGCATATTTTAATAGTTTCATTGTAATTAAATAAACAAATATTAATATTGCAATAGCAAAAATTACGTGCTCGAATGTCGATACCAAGCTGGCATTTGAGTTTTTTATTCCAGAGAAGAATGTAAGTGCAAAAACAGCAATTATGTCCTCTATGATTAGAACTGCAACAAGCAATGGAACTTCTTTCCTGCTAAACATCTCTTTTTGTTCAAGAACTTTAATAACAACAACAGTGCTGCTAAACGACAATATTACACCAACAAACAATGCAATTTTAGAGCTAAAGCCAAGAAGCAATGTGGTTTCATAGCCAAAAAATAAAACAATTGAAAATTTCAAAAGTCCTATTAAAATAGATCTTGCGCCTAGCTTCATTAGTTTTGTGACATCAAACTCTAAGCCGATTACGAAAAGCAATAATATAGCTCCAAAATCAGCCATCATTCTTATAGTATTACCGTCTTGAACAAGATTCAAAGAGCTTGGGCCTATTATTGCTCCAACTAGCAATAAGCCAAACACAGCAGGCTGCTTAAATCTTGCTGCTATAATTCCACCTATTATAGCGCAGAAGAAAAGTATTCCTAAGCTTATAAGTTCTGTTGCCATTTAATTTTAGAGGAACTATAGATAAATATGTCTATGTCCCAACGTTTAATTACGTTATTTTCTATATTGGTATACAAAAATGTATATTAATAGCTTAAAAATTACAACTACTTATATATAAAGATTTCGGTTTTATATAGGTAAAATAAAGAAGGATTTAGTTATTTACTATATAGAAAAAATATATAAAGTTAATTAAGGATTTTAGAAAGTTTTAAAATATATCGTAGATTAAATATTCTTATGTATCAACCAAATGACATGAAAATTGCATTAACATATATGCTTCATATAAAACATCCATGCGTTGAGCCAATAACAGGGCACAATATCAGAGAATATTGGCTTAGACTAGCAAAAGAAGGACTAAAAGCACTCAAGGACCCACAAGCCATAAGTCTTCTAGAAGCGACAATCCAAGAATCTTCAAAATAATTTTTATGCATGCTTAGTAGTTATTCCCAAAAACTATTTAATCTACCTTGAATATTAATCAATTGTG
>CAZSIU010000094.1:0-4074 GCA_964607225.1 uncultured Methanosarcinales archaeon
AATCCAGTTATATATAAAACTTACGGATTTCTATATAGAAAATTAATATTAAAATTAAAAATATAAAAACTAAAAACTTTTAAATAGTAAAAATAAACTCATTTTATTATGAAAAGAAGTTCTCGTCGATGGAAGAAAAAAAGGCAAATGCGGTGGAAATGGCAGCGCAAAAGAATAAAAAAAGAGAGAAGATTGAGGAAACAGCACAGGGCTACTTAAAGATTTTTATTGAGTAAATTAAAATCAAAAATTATATAAACAAATACTATTGCTTTTTTCTTGGGGTGTTTAAAATAGGAATGATGGACGATATTTCAAAGACTGATGTAGAAATTTTTGAAGTTATAAAAAAAGAAGGCATAAGGATAAGGAATGGTGTTGAGCTAATTCCAAGTGAGAATTTTGTCAGTAAAGCTGTTCTGCAAGCTTATGCTACTTTCTTCACAAACAAGTATTCCGAAGGTTATCCTGGAAAAAGGTATTATGGTGGCAACCAATTTGTTGATATTGTTGAGAATTTAGCAATTGAAAGGGCAAAGCAATTATTTGGAGCAGAGCATGTTAATGTACAGCCTTATTCAGGCAGTCCTGCAAATCAAGCTGTTTTCTTTGCTTTGTTAAATATAGGAGATACTTTTATGGGGTTTGACTTAAGTGCAGGCGGACATTTAACACATGGCTCACCAGTTAATTTTTCTGGTAAACTTTACAAATGCGTTCCTTACAATGTTGACAAAGAAACAGAATTGCTTGATTATGATGCAATAAAGAAATTAGCAAAAGAATGCAAACCAAAAATGATTTTATCTGGCTTGACTGCTTATCCAAGAAAGATTGATTTCAAGGCTTTTAAGGAAATTTGCGATGAAGTTGGCGCTTACCATTTTGCCGACATTGCCCATATTGCTGGACTTTGCATAACTGGATTGCATCAAAATCCTGTGCCCTATTGTGATGTTGTAACAACAACAACTCATAAAACATTAAGGGGGCCTAGAGGCGCTATTATTATGTGCAAGCAGGAGCATGCACAAGCAATTGACAAAGCTGTTTTTCCTGGATTGCAAGGTGGTCCTCATGATCATGTTAATGCTGCAAAAGCAGTTGCTTTTAAAGAAGCTTTACAACCAGAATACAAAAAATATTGTGAGCAAATTGTAAAGAATGCAAAAGCACTCGCAGATTCTTTGATGGAGAATGGCTTGGAGCTTGTTACTGGTGGAACAGACAATCATTTGATGGTTATCAAATTGATAAATAAAGGATTGACTGGAAAAGGAAAAGAAATTCAAAATGCACTTGGAGAAGCAGAGATTTATGTCAATAAAAATACAATTCCATATGAGCCAAACACACCATTTAATCCAAGCGGAATAAGATTGGGTACTCCAGCAATTACAACAAGAGGAATGAAAGAAAGCGAAATGAAATTAATCGGAGAAAGCATAGCAAAAGTTATTGATAATTATACTGACAAGAATGTAATTGAAAGAGTTAAAAATGATATTTTAGAGCTTTGCAAAGAATTCCCTCTTTATCCTGGGTTAGAAGTTTTGAGATAATTTTTATTTTTTAAAAAATAAATAAATTATTGCGTTGAGAAAGAAAATAACACATTTAAAACAATATCAAGTTCAAATTAGTAAAGACAACACAAAAAATAAAATTATAAAAAATCAATATGCCTTCGGCAAATTGTAGTGCTCGGAGGCATTAACCTCCTCGCCTATAAATTATAAAAAATGCCAGCAAAAATCATCGATGGAAAGAAAATTGCAGATAAGATTCTTAATGGGCTAAAGGATAAAATAAAAAATTTAAAGCAAAAGCCTGGATTAGCATTAGTTTTAGTTGGTGATAATCCTGCTTCTGAGATTTATGTCAATTTCAAAGAGAAAACTTGCAAAGAAGTTGGCTTTTATTGTGAAAGGTACAACCTTGATAAAAATATAGGAGAGCTTGATTTGTTGAATTTAATAAATGATTTAAACCAAAAAACAAATATTCATGGCATTTTGGTGCAATTGCCATTGCCGAAGCAGATTGATGAGCATTTGATTGTTAATTCTGTTCTGCCTCATAAGGATGTTGATGGATTTACTAGTGTCAATCTAGGTAATTTGGTATCTGAAAATAAAATTATTGCTCCTGCAACTGCAAAGGCTGTTTTGCATTTGATTGAATCAACTGGAATTAAAATTGAAGGCAAGAATGCAGTTATTGTTGGAAGAAGCAATATTGTTGGCAAGCCAGTTGCTATGATGCTGCTTGATAAAAATGCTACTGTTACAATTTGCCATTCAAAGACAAAAAATTTGGCAGAGCATACAAAAAAAGCCGATATTTTAGTTGTTGCAGTTGGAAAGCCAAAATTAATAACAAAAGAAATGGTAAAAGAAGGTGCAGTTGTTATTGATGTTGGAATTAACAGAATTGGCAACAAAATTGTTGGAGATGTTGATTTTAATAATGTGAAAGAAGTTGCTGGCTTTATAACACCAGTTCCTGGTGGAGTTGGACCAATGACAATTGCCATGCTGTTGGATAATACTTTGAAAGCAATGGAATTGTCAAAGAAGATATAATTCTAAAAACAAAATATTTATATATGTATGCACATATACATATGCATATGGTAAAGGTGATATCTTTGTCGGAAGAAGCATACGAAAAGCTAAAGAGTAGAAAAAGTGTTGATAAGTCTTTTTCTGATGTAGTGATAGAGCTTGTGGAAAATAGGAAAAAGGGGTCCATAATGGACCTGTTTGGCGCCTTAAAGGATGATAAAGAGTCAATAAAGGCTTTTGAGGAATCGTACAAGGCAAGGAGAAACTTAAGATTGAGGCATGTTAAATTTTAAAAATGTATTGCATTGATACTGATATTGTAATTGCAGATTTTAGGGGGGGTGAATCCATCAAGGAGCGCCTAAGAGGTATATCAACAGATAGCTTATTTGTAACGCCAATTACCTTATGCGAACTTTATAGAGGCGCCTTTCTATCAGGAAACGTAGAAAAAAATAAGCTGTTGATTGGTAAATTACTGGAAAAAGTGAACGTACTTAATTTTGATTTGTCAGCATGCGAAATTTTTGGCAATGCTTACAAAATGCTTAGGAATTTGGGAAAATTAACACAAGACATTGATTTAATGACTGCTTCAATATGCATATCCAACAATTTGATTTTAATCACCCGAAATAAAAAACATTTTGAAAAAATTAAGGGCTTAAAATTAGAAGAATGGTAATTAGTTTAGAACTTCCAGTCATAGAAACAAAGCAAGAAACTCATGATATTAAGAGCATTAAGTTTGGCTTAGATGGACAAAAATTTGATTATAAGCCAGGACAATATATGATTATGGAATTTAATATCGAAGATTCAGAAAATACAAGACCATTATCAATTGCTTCTTCTCCAACAGAAGATTTTTTATTATTTTCAACAAAAATTTCACAAAGTGCTTTCAAGCAGAAATTTAATAGTTTAGAAATTAATGATAAAGTAAAAATTACTGGTCCTATGGGAATGTTTGTTTTGAAGGAAGATGCAAAAGAGATTGTTTTTCTTGGCGGAGGAATTGGTATAACTCCATTTAGAGACATGATAAAATATGCTGGTGACAAAAAATTGCCAATAAAACTTATTTTACTTTACTCTAATAAAACACCAGCTGATATTGTTTATAAAGAAGAGTGGCCAATTTTTGAAGAAGAAAATCCAAATTTGAAGGTTGTGAATACAGTTACAGATTACCAAGGTACAGATTGGAATGGAAGAACTGGCAGAATAAATGAAATAATGATAAAAGAATATTGCAGTAATTTGAATAATGCTTTGTTTTATATTTGTGGACCACCAGGAATGGTTAATGGACTGCAGGAATTATTGAAGAGTATACAAATCCCACAACAGAATGTTAAGATAGAGAGGTTTGTGGGATACTAAAATTATGTCACCAACTACAAAGACTTTCGGTTTAACGTTAACAACGGCAGCTCAAAAACTTCTGCCTAACGTACAATATTAAACGAGCTTTTTTCCCTCGTAAATTTTGTCCTCGTGAGGA
>CAZSIU010000095.1:0-2111 GCA_964607225.1 uncultured Methanosarcinales archaeon
TTAAATGGGAATTCTGGAACTTTATCCTGTAATTTTTCCAATTCTTTTGAATATTCTTTAGGCACTAAGTCAGGCCTTACGCTCAAAAGTTGTCCAAATTTTATAAAAGTTGGTCCTAGCCTTTCAAGGGTTCTTCTTAACCTTACTTCAAGCTTTATCTCTTGGCTTTTTTTTAGCTTTGACTTAAGTCTTTTTGTTAATGGTATTTTGTGCTTAAGCCCTATCTTACTTAGCAACAAATCAAAGCCTTCTTCAAAAAGAACTAAAAGTATCTGATTAAACCTCTTTATATCTCGCACCTCTTTTATTAAATGTAATGACATCTTTTATTTCATTTCCTTATTTGCCCAATTTTCATAATCTTTATTTGCAAATGCATTTATTTTTAAAATACAAGGAATTTGATAAGAGTGCATCTTTTTTACTTCAATAACTACTTTTTTAAAATTTTTATTATTTGTCTTTGCAATTATAACATTTTCATTATCATTCGCAATTTTATTATTCCACCAATATAAGCTTTTAATTGGGAATATATTAGCACAAGCTATAAGCCTTTTCTTCAACAAGTGCATTGATATCTTGTTAGCTTCCCTTTTGTCTTTGCATGTTATATAAACTAATGTCATATTAAATTTAATATTGTTTTGGTTTATTAATTTATTGATAATATCTTGTAAGATACTTTTTTAAATCTTTATTAAATACTTTACTATTATGTATTCATTTTCAAACATATTGGGCATATTTGTTTTTGATGATAAATTTGAAGTAGTTGATGAAATATTATTTAATAATTTAGAAGATTATCAAAATAAAAATAATTTTATTAAAAAAATACAAGATAAATATAAAAATCTAAAAGAACCAAGTGAAGAAAATTTAAAAAAAATTTTACTTTATTTCAGAAATAATAAATTCTTTAATGATTTCTATGATACAAATCTTCAATTAACAAAATCTGATATAAAAAATTCTGTGAATAATGGTGTTTTAATTATACAAAGTATAAATTTAGCAGAGGAACTTGATAAAGCGATAAATATTCTTGTAAAAAGATTAAGAGAATGGTACGAGTTATATAATCCAGAATTTTCAAGAGCAATAGAAAATCATGAGAAATTTGTGCAAGAAATTTTGGATAAAGAAAAAAGTGAATTACTTAATGAATTAAAAATTGGTCTAAGCGACTCAATCGGAGCAGATTTGAAGCAAGAAGATTTAGAGCCAATAAGGAGCTTAGCGCATCAAATTTATGACTTATATCAACTAAGGAAAATACAAATGGATTATATATCAACATTAATGGATGAATTCTGTCCAAATATAAAAGCTGTTTGCGGAACTTTAATAGGTGCAAAGCTTATAGAGCATGCTGGCAGCTTAAAAAGATTGAGCGAGATGCCTGCTTCTACAATCCAAATTCTTGGAGCAGAAAAAGCGTTGTTTAGGCACATGAAAACAGGTGCTAAGCCGCCAAAGCATGGTCTAATAGTAAATCACCTATTAATTGCAAAAGCTCCCAACAAGATGCACGGCAAGATTGCAAGAGCTTTATCAGACAAAATTTCAATAGCAGCAAAAGTTGACTATTTTCAAGGAAAATTCATAGGTGATAAACTAAAAGAAGAATTGGAAAATAAATTTGCAAAATGATAAAATCATCAAAAATATTTGAGGTATACGAATCACAAGAAGGTAAAAGGAAGCAACTTTATACAATTAATTTGAATCCTAGACAAAGTGTTTATGGTGAAAAGCTTATCAACGAAAATAATATTGAGTATAGAGAATGGGATGCTTTCAAAAGCAAGCTAGCAGCTTCTATTCTGAAAGGTAGTCCTAACATTGGAATTAGAAAAAATGATATTGTTCTTTACTTAGGAGCTTCATCTGGCACAACAGTAAGCCATGCTTCAGATATTGTTGGCGATAATGGCTTTATATTTGCAGTTGATATTGCACCAAGAGTAATGCGCGATTTAGTTTTTTTATGTTATAAAAGAAAAAATATTGCTCCTATTTTAGCTGATGCAAATAAAACTGATTTACTGAAAGAAAGAATATCAGCAGTTGATGTTATCTACCAAGATGTTGCTCAAAAAAATCAA
>CAZSIU010000095.1:2211-4028 GCA_964607225.1 uncultured Methanosarcinales archaeon
AAAACTAAAAGATTTTGGCTTATATTTTATAACAGATAGCAAACTAACAAAAAAAACTGTAATTGATGATGTAAAAGCAGCTATAAAAGGTGGAGTAAAAATAATTCAATACAGAGAAAAAGAAATTTCAACAAAGCAAATGATTCAAGAAGCTAAGAAAATTAAACAAATATGCAAAAAAAACAATGTTTTGTTTTTGATTAATGACAGAGTAGATGTTGCTATTGCAATTGATGCAGATGGTATTCATCTAGGGCAAGAAGATATGCCGTACAAATATGCAAAAAAATTATTAGGCAATAAAATAATTGGATTAAGTGCCCATAATATAAAAGAAGCACTCCAAAACCAAAAACTTGGAGCAGATTACATAAGCATAGGTCCAATTTACTATACAACAACAAAGAAAATTACAAAATCAATTGGTTTAAATCCAATTAAACAATTAAAAAATAAATTAAAAATTCCATTTGTTGCAATAGGCGGCATTAATGAAAAAAACATTGATGATGTTTTAAAAGTAGGAGCTAAAAATGTTGCTATAATCTCGGCAATTGTTGCTGAAGACAATGTTGAAGGTACTGTCAAGCGATTTATAAAAATAATTAATTCATGTAAATAGCAAGCTTTAAATAATATAGTTTTTAAGAATATTTCCATGAAAAAGAGGTTTTTAGTATTTTTATCTTTGATATTATTAATTTTACCCATTTCTATTGTCTTTTCTCATGAAGGTGAAGAAAATGAGTTTATGCTAGACCATTCTGAGCTGTACCCTATATCACAATTGTCTGCAGTCACTTATGGTTCTATACTATTTGGAATTTTGATTGTTATAATTATCTTTTTTCATAAGAGAATGAATAATTTGACTAAGAAAATTGTATATTTCTTGATTGCTGCAGTAGCATCATTAGTAACTATTTATCTTATAATAACAACTTTACATTTAAATGTAATCTCACTAACAAAAGGGCCTGTGCATTGGCATGCTGATTTTGAGATTTGGGTTTGTGACGAGGAAATTAAGTTGGCAAAGCCAAAAAGCTTTTTGTCAAACAAGCAAGGGGTTAATTTAATGCATGCCCATGATGACAATAGGATTCATGTAGAAGGTGTTATATTAAACAATAAACAATCCAGTTTAGGAGCTTTCTTTTTTGCAATTGGAGGTTCACTTTCTGCCGATGGTTTAAAAATTCCAACAAATGAAGGCTTAGTTTCAGCTCATGATGGCGATTTATGCAGTGAAAAACCAGCTAAATTATATGTTTTTGTAAATGGAAATTTAATTGATAACCCAGCTTTTTATGTAATATCACCTTATGAAAAAGTGCCTCCTGGGGATAGGATAAAGTTCGTATTTACAGAAAAATCAATTGAAGAAATCAATCCAAATGTCAAAAATTGAAAATTTTTGAGCATGCTCGGAAATGCGAAGCATTTACCGACACATAAGCTAAAATGGCAGTAGAAGCTTACCTTCCAACATTAGGAACTGTTCTGGTAACAGCTCTGATAGATTCAATTAATCCATGCGCTATTGGAGTTTTGATACTTCTTGTTTCAATAATGATAGCTTTCAAGACAAAAAAAGAAATGCTATTTTATGGCTTGATGTATGTACTTGCAGTTTTTGTGACTTATGTACTAGCTGGTTTTGGTATTTTGTATTTTTTAAGCTCGATTCCATTATTTGTAAGTGAATATATATCAATTGTTGTTGGTTCATTAATAATTATAGCAGGCTTGATTGAAATAAAAGATTTCTTTTGGTACGGACAAGGAATAAGCCTTGCTATTCCTCCAGAAAGAGC
>CAZSIU010000096.1:0-3934 GCA_964607225.1 uncultured Methanosarcinales archaeon
AGATGGTTTTCTTGGATAACAGGGGTGTTATCCGATGGTATTATTATTTCGATGTCACAAGAGCCTTTAAGTTTGCCACCCTTTTTACCTAGAAAACCAATCACATGCAAATTTAGATTCTTCGCAGCTTCTACAGCCTTGATTATATTTGTGGAATTGCCGCTTGTGGATATGGCAATAAAGACATCACCCAGATGAGCAAGGGCTTGTAACTGTCGTTCAAAAACTGTATCATAGCTGTAATCATTTGACCAAGCAGTCATGAAAGAATTTTCAGCAGTCAAATTGATGCATGGAAGCCCTTTTCTTTCTTTCTTATATCTTCCCAAAAATTCCGCCGCTATATGAGATGCTTGAGAAGCACTGCCCCCATTTCCCGCTATCAATATTTTTTTATTGTTCCTCAGGGCATTAATTATGAGATGTACAGATTTCTCTATTTGCGGTGATAGCCCCTGCACTAATTTCTTTGTTTCGATGCTTTCGTCAATCATCGATTTTATCAAGTTTTGCATGTTCGCACCAAAAGTATGAATATTTCATACTTTAATACGTCTTTATATTTAAATCTTTTGTTTTTTTAAAATATATATCCCACAATATAAAAATATATATAGTAATACTTTTTACTACTATCTCATACCATAAAATGAAAGAGATATTTAAGGGGGCACTGCTCATAATATTAGCCATGTCAATTTTTGGCTTTATTGGTATTTTTGTTAGGTTTCTTAGCCTGCCTTCACAAACAATAGTTTTTTTCAATTTCTTAATCACAAGCATCATGCTTTTTGCCTTTATTTTGGTCAAGGACAGGAGAATGCTGAATGCCAAAAAATATTTGGTTGTCTTGATATTGCTTGCAGCAGCCAACGTGCTCAACAACTATTTTTTCTTCCAGGCATTTGTTTTGACAGAAATAAGCAACGCTGTACTGACCCATTACACAGCGCCTATTTTTGTTGCTCTTCTTGCGCCCGTATTGCTTAAGGAAAAGATAGAAAAAATCACAGTTTTGGCATTGATGCTCTCTGCGCTGGGGCTTTTAGTCATGTCGTATCATAGCTTCTCTTTTCATTCCAAAGATTTTTCGGGAATTATGTACGGAACAGCATCGGGATTGATGTATGCATTCGTTATAATTGCAGTCAAGCACTTGTCAGGCAATATGCCAATTTACCCAATTAACATGTACCAGTCTTTTTTCGGCGCCTTGTTTTTAGCACCTTTCACCCTGAATTCTGGCTTGAATATCGGCGCTTCAAAAATATTTATGTTGCTTCTGTTTGCTTTCATTTTCGGAATAACCGCAACTTTGCTGAACATAAACGGCATTAAAAGAGTCAAGTCGCAGCATGCAGGAATATTAGCTTATATCGAGCTTGTTGCAGCATCTATTTATGCTTTTATATTCTTTTTAGAAATCCCTAATTTAACAACAGTTATTGGAGGCATATTAATATTATTCAGCGGCTATATGATAATAAGAAAATGAGCAAGGCTAAAATCGCAATATCAGTTGACAACTCTTTATTGAAGCTAGTTGACTCCAAAGTAGACGGTTCTGTAATAAGAAGCAGGTCGCAGGCAATAGAGTATTTCTTGAAGAAGGGTTTGCAGGAGCAGTCTGTAAGCATTGCTGTGCTGCTGCTTAAAGGCGAGCACCAATCAATTGCGTTAAAGAATATCAAAGGCATATCTTTAATAAAACAGCAAATTGATTTTTTTTCAAGATATGGTATAACAACGATCTATATTATAACACAGCATACTAAAAATATGAATTTATTACTAGATGAAATTTCTGGTGCTAAGATAAATGTTGAAATTATTGAAAAAAAAGCAAAAGGAAATGCTGACGCATTAAAAGCAATAAAAGAAAGAGTCAATAACAGCTTTGTCGTAATGTCAGGCGATACATACAATAATTTTGATTTGTTAAAGATGATAAAAAAACATCTTGATTCAGAAAAGCTTGCAACAATGGGCTTGATGACAAGAGAAAAAATAAGCAGCTATGGAACAGCAATACTTGATGGCGACTTAATTGTTGATTTCCAGGAAAAGCCAAAGCACTACTCAACAAACATAGTCAATGCAGGCATTTACATTTTTAAGCCAGAAATTTTTGAATTGTTTGAGTCAGATGTGAGCGAGTTCGCAAAGAACGAAGCTCACTCGCATTCGACTGCTATTTCCCTAGAAAAAGACTTATTCCCAAAACTTGCAAGAATAAAACAACTTGTTGGATTTTTTACTTATGGAGAGTATATGCATGTTACTGCTTAAACCAACTTCTCAACTTCTTTTAAGACGTCGTTAACACTAATATTTTTCATACATTTCTGGTAATCGTTGCTGTTTCTTGGATACAAGCAGTCTGGCACTTGCCCTTTGTGGACGTTAATGCATGGACTAAATTCACAATTGTAACCTTTATACAAGCCAATATTTCCATTTCCATAAGGTCCAAAGCGCAATGGCAAATTTGGTCCAAACAATCCTAGCGTTTTAACACCTTGAGCAGCTGCAATGTGCATTGGTCCAGCATCGTTGCCGATAAATAGCTTTGATTTGCTTATTAAATAAAATAATTGATTTAATGTCATTTTTCCAGCAGCATTTATTGTATTTGTTTTATTTTCAATATTTTTTTGAATATTGTTAATTAATTCAAACTCATTCAATGCACCAACAAACATTATCTTTGCATTATATTTTTCTATTATTTCATCACAAAGCTCAGCATATCTATCTGATGGCCACATTCTTGCTTTTGCAGACTCAGCAGCACCAGGGGCAATACAAACAACAAAATCATTATTCTTAACATTATTATTCTTTAAGAATTTATCAATAAAATTCTTATCATTTTTAGAGAAATTCAATTTAGGTAATTTATCAATATTATAACTAACATCTAAAGCCCTTATTAAATCCAAAAATGTTTGGACAGCATGCTGCTTGTCATTATACCTTACCTTGTTTGTATATAACCTTGCCCTTGAATTGTGGGAATAGCCAATGCTTTTTTTGCCTACAAAAAAGGATATAATAGCTGAGATATTAAGGTATTCTTCCATATCTATAACTAAGTCATAATTTTTTATATTTTTAAGAATAAAATTAAAAACTGAAAATGGATTTAATTTTAATGTAATAATTTTGCTTATATTTTTATTATTAAAAAAAACATCCTTATTTCTTGATGTAGTTAATACATCTATCTTTGCTTTTGGAAATTTTTTTCTTAATGCTTCAATTGATGGCAATATTAAAATTGTTTCGCCAATACCCCATAGTTGGACTACTAGAATTTTATCAAATTTTAGGTTCATATTCTTTTGTTTATTGAAAAGGCCTACAAAATTACATAGCAAGTTTCCAACATACTTATCAATAAATTTTATTACAATTACCATAGCCCAAAGTAAAATTATACATTATTTAAATCTATATCTTTAATAGAAATCTATTTTCCCTTGTTTTTTTTGATTGCAATCGCCCTTACAATTGTTTCAAGCTGTTTTTGATTTTTTCTTGTAATTGTGTATGTGTAGAAAATTGCTGCAATTAAAAAAAGAAAGCCGCTTATTATAAGCAAGTCAAGAGTTCTGAAAAAACCAAATGTCTTGACTATTGGATCTAAGATAAATGGAAATAATGTGATTATAATAAATATAATCCATAAAAAAAGCCAAAAACTGAACTCTTTTACCGTAAATTCTTTTCTTTTATAATTCAAAAAAGAGTAATAAATCATAAATAAGCCAAACAAAAAGCCTGCTATTTGAATTCCTAATACCATTTTCTTATTTGTTATTGAATAACTTCCACCAAAACATACTCAAAACAATCTTTATTCCATCTATTATAGTTGTGCCTTTGTACTTGTCAGAGTATATTGTTTGGATGGGAATCTGCACATATTTTA
>CAZSIU010000097.1:0-1661 GCA_964607225.1 uncultured Methanosarcinales archaeon
TTTATCTTAAAGCAATGAAAGTAAGAACATTAATGATAAATGAATACAAAAAAGCTTTCAAGAAATTTGATGCTTTAGTTTCACCAACTGCTTCAATTTTGCCTCCTAAGTTTGAGGATATTGAAAAATTAACTCCATTACAGCATTATATGATTGATGTCATGACAGTAAGCCCAAATGTTGCTGGGTTGCCTCACTTGAATGTTCCAGTTGGTTTTGAGAAAAATTTACCTATTGGAATGTTGCTAATTGCAGACCATCTGCAGGAAGGAAAATTGATACAATTGGGAAGTGCAATAGAGCATGGAGAATAGATTTTATTTTTTGATTTTAAAAATTATATTGATTAAAATAATGCGATAAGAAAGAAAATAAAACATTCAATAAAAACATAAAATTCACATTATCAAAAACCAGTGAGATGCGAGTGAGCTACTCGCTCACAACTCTCGGTTTTTGGAAATGCTCAGAAATCGATTGCGATTTCTGACATTGATAAAAACATTACTAAAATTAATATTGAAAAATTAAATATTAAACAAATCAAAAATGAAAAAATTCACTAGCGACACAATCGTTGGACTTGAAATACACACAGAAATAGACACAAAAACCAAATTATTTTGCAGATGTCAAAAAGCAAAAGGAGATGACTTGCCAAACTCTAGATGCTGCCCTATTTGCCTTGGACATCCTGGCTCTAAGCCTGTTCTAAACAAAAAAGCAGTCGAGTTTGCATTAAAATTATGTTTAGCATTAAATTGTGATATTTCACCAGAATTAATTTTTTCAAGAAAATCTTATTTTTATCCAGATATGTCAAAAAATTATCAAATTAGCCAATATGAAATTCCTCTTGGAAAAAATGGAAGCTTAAAGCTAAGAAATGGAAAAGAAATTGGAATCATAAGAGTGCATTTGGAAGAAGACCCAGCATCTTTAATTCATCCTGCTGGTTTGAAGGAAAGCCAATATGTTTTGGTTGATTACAACAGAAGCGGCAACCCTCTTGTTGAAACTGTAACAGAGCCAGATTTGGCATCTCCCGAAGAAGCAAGAGACTTTATGAAGCAATTAATCACTGTTCTTAATTATCTTGAAATTTTTGATATTAATGAAGGCACTATAAAGGCAGATGCAAATGTTTCAATAAAGGAAAGTGACTATACAAGAATAGAAATAAAGAATATAACTGGATTTAAGGAGATTGAAAGAGCATTGCTTTATGAAGTTAACAGGCAAAAAGAAGAAATAAAGCATGGAAAGAAATTATATCAAGAAACAAGGGCATGGGATTCTGAAAAAGGAGTTACTTTTACTTTGAGAAAAAAAGAAACTGAAGAAGATTATGGTTACATAATTGATACTGATTTGACAGTTGTTGAAATAACTAATAAATGGGTTAAGGAAATTAAGAAAGAGATGCCTGAATTAGCACAAGATAAAGTAAAAAAATTTGTTGAAAAACATAAAATAAAGAAAGAAGATGCTGAAATTCTTGCTGCAGAAAAAGAGCTTGCAGAAATGTTTGAAAAGGTTGCAGAAGAAATAGACCCAATTCTTGCTGCAAAATGGTTAAGGAGAGAATTAGTTAGAGTATTAAATTACAATAAAAAAGAATTGCACGAAGTTGAAATTGATGAAAAACATGTTATTGATTT
>CAZSIU010000097.1:1761-3855 GCA_964607225.1 uncultured Methanosarcinales archaeon
ATTTTAGCTTCTAAATCAAGGACTTGTTGTAACAAACCTAATTGAGTTAGCTTTTCTTTAATAACTTTTGGACTATGTTTCAACGCTCTTATTGCGCCATTTAAAGAACCATAGATTGGTATTCTATCTATTATTAACTCTAGCTTCTCTTTATTAATATATCTTTTATCATTCGCTCCAAATCTACTACCGCCTATATTCTTATTAAGCCTGTAGCCTTCTTCTTTCCAATACTTCCTTATAGTTTCCCTACTTGGAGGTGGATTTATTTTTGCTTTTAATTGCTCTCTTGCTAATGTTGGACTTCCATTTGAGGTTGAGTAAGCTATTGATATGTATCGACGCTGTTGTCCTTGATATGGTTGAGGCATATTTTTAGGTGATGAAAATTAATTTAAAAAATTTTTCTAAACTCACAACTCCATCTCAAAAATCCTGCTAACTTCTTCCTTAACCCTTCTCTCAAAATCAGGAACTGTCTCGCCTTCCTGCTTTTCTGCACTTAAAATCTTCATCAGATTTTTAATCAATTCTTCTTCTTTTTCCAAGTTTAAATTTTCTAATTTAATTTGTCCCAAATGCTCTTTTATTAAGTACGATTCAATATCTTCAACATTTCTTGCATCTGTTTTTATCTCCTCAAACTCTTTTGAGCTTAAGGCATGAGAGCTTTTCATCACAAAGTATGCTGATTTATTATATAACTCAGTGAAAATTTCTTTAAAATCAATATCGCTTGGCTTGCCGCTTTCCAAAACTCCCTGCAATCTTATCAAAACAACTGTATTGTTGAATTCCTTGTTTTTGATTTTTTCAAATATTTTATTTTTTATTTCTTCTGGAGTTAAATGGTTGCAATCAATATGGATTTTTTCAACATTATAAATCTGTATTGGCTCCCATCTAGTATTATTGTCTTCAACAATAAAAAATCCTCCTCTTTCAAGCTTTTCTAGCTCTGCAAAGCTGTTTGGAAATAATGGACCAGGATAAGCAATTCTTCCATAGCCATCAATTTGTTTGTCATCAACTATATGCATATGCCCCCCTGCATAATAATCAAATCCTTTTGGCAATAATGACAATGGTTGGGAAATTATTGGTTCCATATCTTTTGGCTTAAGCTCGTCAATTCCAGAATGAAACAAAAAAATTTTATATCCATTTTCTTTTTCTAGATTATCTAAAATTAATTTTTCATAATAAGCTTTTTCCAAAGCTCCTCTTTTTCCAAGCATTCCAGTTATTTTCGCTCCTGTTTTTTGGTCAATTGTAAAATTTAGTTTTAACTTCCCATTATCAACAATCCCTTTAAAGACATTAACAAACAATCCAGCTTCTTCCAAAACATCAAGAATTGTTTTTCCGCTTGGGCTGTAGTCATGGCTTCCAGGTACAATATAAACTGGAATTCTTAAATCTTTCAATTGCTTGAATTTCATTACAACTGTCTTTAAATTATCCAATCTTGGAAATGATGTGTTAAACAAATCTCCCGCAATAAGGATAAAGTCTATTTTCTCCTTAACGCATTTGTCAATTGCTTTGCAGAAAGCAAGAGTACTAGTATCTCTAAGCTTAGGGTCTCTCCAAGAGCCTATATGGCAGTCTGCTAAATGAGCGAATTTCATAAGCTTGGTAATAGAACTCAATTTAAAAACATTTAGGAACTGCATATCTCCTTATGCATCACCTCCATTTGTTGCAAAGAACACCTTGCATCTTCGCTGATGCTTGTGTTCATAGGTGATTAGATTTCCCAAACTTGTTTTTTAGCGTTTGGGGATTTAGAGTGCAGCTCCTAAGTCTTGACCAATTCTGGCTCCATAAACTCTTCTCTAAAATGCTCTGCCTCCTTTAATTTCCTAAATCTAGGATTGTAAATTTGCTTAACATATTTATTGAGTGTTTCTTGATGCTCCTTATCAAGTTGCTCTCTATATTTTGGCTTTGAAAAACCATAAACCATTGGAGGAAACAAGTGCGCTAGCTTTTTCTTTTCTTCATAAAAATCTTTCAGAGTTTTCACTATTCCACCCCTACGTGGTATATAGTAAAATAAATATATATAATTTTCGTATAAAATATATATAG
>CAZSIU010000098.1:0-3854 GCA_964607225.1 uncultured Methanosarcinales archaeon
CCTAACACATTTTAAGTGGTTCGTTCCGCTCGCCACTTCGTAGCTTCGCTTCACTCAACTTAACTTTTTATCCAACCCAATTCGTCCCATCCTCAAAACACGTCAATATCTGGTACTTTAGTTCCGAAAAATTTATAAATAATTGGAACTTTTCTTCCTAAAATTAGGAACTTTTGTACCAAAATGGCTTCGATACAACTGCACAAGCAACAAATTAAAGAGCACATACAAGAAATCAATGATGCAATAGCCATAGGCTTGGAAAAAAGACCGGCTACTTTGGGATTGCATGCTTCTGCTTGCTCTATATCGCTTCTTGAAATTTATCTGCACATCCTTGGAAAAATCAGCATTGGTACCATGATTAAGCATGAATGGTTCAAGCCCCCAAAGCCTGGACAAAAAATAGCCCCTTTAGCAGAGAGGATGATTGGAGCTGAATTTCCAAATAAGGAGGTAATATTATCCTTGATGTATGCATTGGAAGAACACCGAAACAAGCTAATTTATGGAAAACCAACTAAAACTGCTATTGATGCTGTATTCACCTCTTTCCAAAAACTGCATGTCATTATTAAGGAAAAGCTTAGCGAGCTTGGTGAAGAAATTGAATGAACAAGCATTAAAGGCAATTGCTTATGCGGAAAATGCTTTGAGCTTTGTATTTATGGACTCTGCAGTCAATGATTTCATAAACAATGTGTATTTATATGGTTCTGCTGTCCGCGGCAAGTTAAGAGATGACAGCGACATTGATGTGTTTATTGATTGCGATACTGGCAAAGAGGATATTTTGGAGAGAATTGCCAAGGCAGCTTTATCAAGATTTTACCAGTCAAAGGATTATGATAAATGGAGGCTTCTTAAATTTGATTATGGTATTTCAGTTCAAGCAGGCAGTTTAATGAATTGGCATCTTAAAACAAGTATACTGTCAGAAGGGATATTGTTATATTCTAAAAAGATAGGTATTTTGCAAGCTGAGCGGAAGGTATTGTTTATTTACGAGTTGCCAAAGAAAAAGAAGCATTATTTGCATTTTATAAGGAATTTATTCGGCAGAAAAGAGGAAGGATATAAAGATACTGGGCTCTTAGGAGAGGTGAATGGCAGGAGAATAAGTACAAATGTGATTATTGTCCCAAAGGAAAACCAGCAAAAGATTATGGAATTCATGAATAAAGAAAAAATTATCTATTCTATGAATGAGATTTGTATGTTTAGCTAACTATAATTGCGGAAGTAAATAATTGATAAATTAATCCGCAATTATGTCAAAAATTCCAAGTTACGAATATCGCGAAAATCAAAGATTTTCGGGATCCTGAAAATGCATTGCATTTTCATGACATAATGGAATTTTTGAGCATGCTCGGAAATCGTAACTATTTATTATTGATTTTGCGATTTCCGACATATTCGGCGGACACAACTATTTTCAATCAATTATTTGTGTCCGACATTATAGATAATTCAAAACAAAGGCTCAATTAAATGAACGAACCGACAAAACAAAACTACATCAAAGCAGGCAGAATTTCTTAAAAATTCAATAGTTCTAGGATTTCTATTTACTCCTCTCTAGGAATAGATTTTTAAATTCAATTTAGTTCCTAGCATATTATGGGATTAAAAGGTGCAGCAAGGATTGACTTGGACCAAAGACTGGTACAAGCAAGCTTGGAAATCGCTTCCGGAAAATCTTTTTATGATGTTCTAAGGAGAAATGGGATTACGCATTTTACCTTGAAAAAAAATTTACATAGACTGCCATCATTTCCAGGATTAGTTGAAGATAAACACAAAAAGAAAACGTTGGAAAATATAGCTGCTGACCCAAGCAGATTATTTTTAGTCAGTGAAGATGAGTTAAAATATGAGTATGAAAGGGTTTCGACTGAACAGCAGCAGAGAATGAATTCCAGAAACTACCACCATCCCTACAATCGGCAGTTTATTGCATACTATGCTGTTATTTCAACTTTGCCGAGTGCAATAGTATTCTTAGGAAAAAGATTTAGCAAAGATGATAGGGATTTGCTTGTATCTGAAATTTTAGGAGATTCCAATGAGGACAATCCAGGAATTCCAAACAATCACAGGCGTTTCTTTAGAGAGAGGCATCTAAATTATTTGATGTTTCATTATACTGGAGATATCCGAAGTTCACCACAAAACATATGGCAGTTAGTTGACGGATATTACATACGAAAAACAGGAGATGCAAGTTTATTTGACCAAACTAAGAAATCCCATCTTCCAGATATTGAAAGAACAGGGTGGGGGCGTATACTAGTCCTGCGAAATCCTGATATCATGGCTTCAAGGGTTTATGATGTTTTAACAAAAAAAACCCAGGTACAAATTGCCAAAAAACTTTCTTCCTTGAACAGGAAAACTGTAATTGAAGGGCTTGACGACTTGGTTGAATCAGCCGGAAGCATGGTAGGCTACTTTAGAAAATTGGGCTTGGGAGGAGCCATGGCAGCTGGTTTTAACGGGAAAAATAAATATTCTCCAAAATCAATTTATCAGGCATTCGATTATCAATATCACAAAATTTCTAAAGACAAGCACAGTTTATTTGACATGAATCAGCCCGATTTTTCACCCTTAATGGACGAACAGGTTGCATTTGCCAATCCGAAGTATGCCAACAAAGCCATATACGGAAGATTAGTCAGGATGAACCCCAAAAATGGAGAATTGGCTATCTTATCAGCGGATAGTGCTGTTAGGGGCATCAAGAAGCTGCCTCATAATCTGACTGTACATTTAAAAGAACAAGGATTCAGAAAAATTATAAAACATACTTATCTGAAAGACTTGCCACTCGCGCAAGCTGTTATAACCGGGTATGCTAATCATTTGCGCAGGATAACTCACGGCGTAATAAAATTGCTGGATTATATTAGTTTTGACAATAGTGGTAAGTTGCAAAGATATTGAAACAAGAACAACAAATTTTATATAATTAATTCTAAAACCAAATGTAATGGATGAATCAACAAAACAAAACTACATCAAAGCAGGAAAAATCTCAGCAGAAGTTCTGGAATACGGCAAAACGCTAATTAAGAATGGAAATTCTCTGCTTGAAGCAACAGAATTAATTGAAAAAAAAATATTTGAGCTTGGGGGCAAGCCTGCTTTTCCTGTACAGTTTGCATTGAATGAAGTTGCTGCACATTTCTGCGTGACAGAAGAAGACAACAATTTAATTTTTGAAAATCAGGTTGTTTCGCTGGACTTGGGAGTCCATGTAAGTGGGGCAATAGGAGATAACGCCTACACAATTGATTTGTCCGGGAAATATTCTGATTTGGTCAAGGCTGCCCAAAAAGCCCTTGAAGAAGCATTGAAAATCGTAAATGTTGGCACTGAATTGAAAGCAATTGGAAAAACTATAAATGACACGATAAAAAGCTACGGATACAATCCTGTAAGAAATCTTTCTGGCCATGGGCTGGATTTATATAATATACATACAAATCCTACAATCCCTAATATTGACAATGGCGACAAAACAGCTTTAAAAAAAGGAATGGTTTTTGCAATAGAGCCATTTGCAACAACAGGCTCAGGAGTTGTTGGAGAAAAAGGGCATCCGACTGTTTTCATGGTGGAGCATCCAAAGCCCGCAAGAAGCCAGATAACAAGAGAAGTTTTGAAAGAGATTGCAACATATGAAGGGCTGCCTTTTGCTGAATGGTGGCTTACAAGGAAGTTCGGAGCAAAGGCGAAATTTGCTTTAAGGGAATTAAACCAGCTGGGAATAATACACCAGTTTCCTCCTTTGGTTGAATTAAGCAATGGAGTTGTAACGCAGGCAGAGCATTCTGTGCTGATTGATG
>CAZSIU010000099.1:0-3758 GCA_964607225.1 uncultured Methanosarcinales archaeon
TCGTCTATATACGGCTCTAAAGCGTTGTAATCATATGGCAATTTTGGCAAAGTATACATTTAAAACACCTCCAACTTATAAATAAAGTATATTATAATGGTATAAATAGTTTTTGATTACTATTACGGCCTTTTCTGCTTTAGGAAATGCTTTTTTTTGCCGGCAAGACTGGCTCTAGGAACAGATAGCGCAGCCTCCATAATCGTGCCCATCTCTTCTTCTCTTTTTCTATGAAAAGGGATTTCGTCTTTCCTTTGTTGCTCCAAATATCCCGCATATGAATTAGTTACTTCCTGCTCTAGAACTCCCGTAATATCCTCAAAGAACCTTGCAACATTTTTTTGGTTTCTCCAGTCTCTTTTCTTGCTATAACCTGAAACTTTTTCAGTTTTGTAAACAATCACAATCGTTCTGCCATTCCTCAACAGGATAGTCATGGATGGAACCATTAACTTTGAATCCTTGTAATCTATTCGTCCCATTAGTGTATTGTCCCTTGCCCTTATCAAGAATTCTGAATGAACTGTCATTCCTTCTCTTTGATACGAAAAATGAGGCTGCTTGAAATATGTGGCATTTATTTCCTGAAAAATGTAACTCTGCAATATCCTAACAATATCTACACCTCCATAAGAAGTGGCTTGAGCAATCCTTAACTCAATACCTGGATTTCTATAGGTCTGATGTGTTTGTAAATCAGGAAAATCCATATTATTCAATCTCCACCATTTTTTTTAGCTTTTCCAAATAAACACAAGCATTGCAAACATCATTAGCACTTGGCTCGTTGCATTTTAAGCAGACTTTTATTACTTCACCTTTAAATTGCTGCTTTAACAATGGTAATGTCTGCAAAAATGAATTTACTATTGAATATTTAGTGCCTGGAAATTTATGCTCCATGTTATTCAGCATATCTCTGACTTGAGCTCTGAAAGATTGGGCTACATTTGGACATTCAGTAAATTCATCAAGCAAACCATTTATGAAAGCATAAGTTGTTACTTCTTTTTCTGTGCATAAGTATAATGGCTTAATTCTTTGAACAAATTTTTCATCTTGAATTAAACCCACTTTTGGGCCAAGCCTTGCAGATGCTTGAATATTATTTTTTAATTGGTTCATTAAAATTGATTGGCACTCATCATCTAAATTATGCCCTGTTGCTAGCTTTGTTAATTTAAGTTCTTTTGATTTTTTGTTTAATAAATATCTCCTAAAAATGCCACAGATAGTACAAGGTCTAACATCAAGGATTTTTAGCATTTCATCTAAAGTTAAACCAAATTCTTCTTTATAAGAAAAGATATGTAACGAAATATTATTGTTTTGGCAAAATTCCTTTGCTTTTTCCAATGTTTTATCCCTATAACCAGCAATGCCCTCATCAATTGCAATTGCATTTATTTTTATCTTAGGATTTTGCTGTGATAATTTATTAAGAATGTACAAAACAGTTAAAGAATCTTTACCACCTGATAAAGCAATACCTAAATTTTCTTCTTTACCAATTAAATCAAATTGCCGTATAGTTTTGAATATTTTATCATTAAAATATTGATTAAAATGATTTTTGCATAGTTTTTCGCCAGAGTACAAAGCAATAATTGGTTTTTCATTGCAGCAGTTCATTTTATTCATTTATTTTATTATTTTTGATTGTTTTAATTAATGTTTTTTAGTTAATGTTTAATTTACTGTTTGCCTTTGACAATAAGGCACTTCAATAATCTTTATTTTAAGCATCAAAAATTTAACCACCTGAAATTACTGATAAAATCTTTATCTCATCATTATCTTCTAATTTTTTATCTTCCAAAATCAGCTCATTATCTCTTGATACTATAACTGTAACTGGATTTATATTTAATTTTTTTAACAAGTCTGCGACTGTTGAATTATTGTTTAATTCTACTTTAGTATTTTTATTTCCTCTATCTATAAAGACACCCACATTCATTTTTTACTGTAGAAATAGCTTGCATTAATAAATATTATCAAATTATCCAACAGAATGCCCGCAGCCGCAAGATGTCTTCACATTGGGGTTGTTTATCTTGAATCCCGCATTCGTCAATGTATCAAGATAGTCAACTGTAGAGCCCTTAATGAAGGAAATGCTTTGTGGATTAATGAATATTTTCACTCCTTTGTCTTCTATAACCGTATCGTCAGCCTTTGGCTCCTTTTCTAAATTGATTTCATAAGTATAGGCTGAGCAACCACCTGGAAGTATGCCTACTCTCAATCCATAATCTGGCTTGTTCTCTTTATCAAGCAGTTTTTTTACCTTTTCTGCTGCTTTGTCTGTTAAAGTTACAATAACTTCTTTTGTTTGTTGTTCTTGCATTTTAGTTGTTTATTAGTTATTAACTTTAAATATTTTTTGTTTATTTTCCCTTCTCAACTGGATGCCCATGCTTCTGCCATTCGTCAAAGCCGCCTACCATTTCCATAACTTTGTAGCCCTTTTTTGCAAGCTTTAATGCTGCTTTTGGTGCTGCAAAGCAAACTACATGGTAGCAGTATAGGATTAATGTTTTGTTTTTTGGTAATTTTTTTAAATGCTTATCAACCTCGTAAGCAGGCACATTAATAGCTGTTGGAACATGTCCTTTTTTGTAAGAATTACTGTCTCTTACGTCAACGATTGTATAATTTTTGTCTTTTTCGTCTACTATGTGCCTAACAGAATATGGGTCTATTTCATACTTTATTTTTTCCTCAAAAAATTTGACTGATGCTTTGGACATTTTTCTAAACCTCAATCTCAATTTCTTTTATAATTGTATCATAACCTTTTGCTTCAAGTTCATGAGCAAGCTCTTTTCCGCCGCTCTTTATTATCCTCCCTTTTACCATGATATGTACTCTATCAGGTGTTATGTAGTTTAAAATTCTTTGGTAATGTGTTATTATTAAAATGCCCAAGTTTGGATTAATCATTGTATTAACACCATGCGCAACTGTTTTTAATGAGTCTATATCCAAACCAGAGTCAGTTTCATCAAGTATAGCCATTTCTGGCTGCAAAACAGCTAATTGCAATATTTCTGTTCTTTTTTTCTCTCCCCCAGAAAAGCCTTCATTTAAGTATCTTCTGCTAAATACTTCATCTATTTTCAATAATTTCATTTTTTCTCTTAATAATTTTACAAATTCTGGCACGCTTATTTGATTTGGCTTTACTGCATTGTGTGCAGTTCTTAAAAAATTTGAAACAGAAACACCTGGAATTTCTTGCGGATACTGGAATGACAAAAACAAGCCAAGCTTTGCTCTTTCATCCGGCTTTAACTCTAAGATATTTTGTCCCTTATACCAAGCTTCACCTTTATCAACTGTGTAACGAGGATGTCCCATCAAAGTGTAAGCCAAAGTTGATTTTCCAGAACCGTTTGGACCCATTAAAGCACAAACTTCACCTTTTCTCACAACTAAGTCTACTCCGTTCAATATCCTTTGTCCTTCAACGCTTACATGCAAGTCCTTGATGATTAGTTCGTCTGTCATTTTCTAACCACCCTTATCTATATATTTTTCAAATATCAATATGCTGTTTTTTAATGTATCCAATGACAATAAAGCGCACTTCAATCTTACAGGGCTTATTGGAATGCCGAGCATTTCTAAAATTTCTTCTTTTGTCATTGTTTTTAACTCATCTAGATTTTTGCCTTTTATCTGCTCACTTAGCATTGAAGCGCTTGCAACTGATATTGCACAGCCTCTTGGATAAACTTTTATATCAACAATTT
>CAZSIU010000100.1:0-1120 GCA_964607225.1 uncultured Methanosarcinales archaeon
TTTTCATAACAATGTATTGCTTTGTGCTCTGCTCCATGGTACTGAAATAATATTTTTACATCTTTAATAAATGAGATTGCAATAATATAAATTAAAAAAATTAAAATTCTTATAACACCATCAACAAGATTAAATAATATCGGACTTCTTTCTTCAGTAAATCCAATCAAATTCGCCAAAAAATAAGGTAATGCTATAAAAAATATGATTACAATTACAACTGAGAATAAAATGGTTAAAACAAGCTCGTTCTTTCCTATCCTCTCTTCTTTAGGAGCGGCTTGCTGAGCGCTCCACATTAAAGCTCTAATACCAATAACAAGCATTTCAACAAGATTTATAAAACCTCTAATAAATGGCCATTTCAAGAAATTGTATTTTTTCTTCTTAATAATTCCTTTTTTTGAGATAATTTTTTTGTCTTTTCTAACTGAAACAACATATTTGCTTGGACCTCTTATCAGTACACCTTCAATAACAGCCTGTCCACCAATGTTAAGTTTTTTATTGATCATTCCATTTTGAATTTTTTGATTCATTTTAAATAATTATTGTTTTTTATTCAAAACCTTTATATGCCATAAATAAATTACCACAAATACTATGAAATGCCCCTACTGCAGTTATGAAGAAACTCAAGTAATTGATACAAGAGAAACTGAAAATTTAGAAACGACAAGAAGAAGAAGAGAATGCTTGAAATGCAACAAAAGGTTTACAACATACGAAAGGGTTGAGGAAGCTGACATAATTGTTGTAAAAAAAGACGGCAGGAGGGAAAGGTTTGAGAGGAAAAAGCTTCTTGATGGAATTCTGAAAGCATGTGAAAAAAGGGACATAAGCCTTGACAAGATTGAAAAGCTTGTTGATGAGGTTGAGTCCGACTTAAGAAAGCGTGATTCTGTTGAAGTGGAAAGCAAAGTAATTGGTGAAATAATAATGAAAAAGCTCAAATCGCTTGATAAGGTTGCATATATCAGATTTGCTTCTGTTTACAGAGAATTTGAAGATATTCAAAGTTTTGAAGAAGAGCTTGAAAAGTTGCAGAAAAAATGATAATTGGCTTAACAGGAAAAAACGCTTCTGGCAAAGGAGAAGTTGCTAATTACTTGCAAAAAAA
>CAZSIU010000100.1:1220-3718 GCA_964607225.1 uncultured Methanosarcinales archaeon
CAATTGAATTAAGATTTAAAAGATTACAAGAAAGAAATCGTTTAGGAGATGCTAAAACTTTAAATGAATTCAAGCAACAAGAACAAAGGGAAAATTTAAAAAACAGGGCTAATCAACAGTTAGATGCAACATTAAAACTAGCAAATAGAGTTATTAATAATGATAGCACACTAAAAGAATTGCATAAAAAAGTTGATAAATTGTTATTGGATATTAGATAATTGTTGATTTTAAAATAGTGATAAAATAAAATAATGCGATAAGAGAGATAAAAACACAATAACAAAAACATTAAATTCACATTCAATAAAAAGAATATCAAAAACTAATATTGAAAATATAAACTAAAAATGACAAGAGTAAGCTGGGAGCAATATTTTATGAACATTGCAAAGGAAGCTGCAACTAGAAGCACTTGTGACAGAAAGCATATTGGCGCTGTTATTGTCAAAGACAAAACTATACTTTCAAGCGGCTACAACGGCAGCATTAGAGGCATGCCTCATTGTGATGAAGTTGGTCATTTAATGGAAGAAGGGCATTGTGTTGCAACAATCCATGCAGAAGCAAATGCCATATTACAGGCAGCAAAAAATGGAGTAAGAATTGAAGGAGCAGAAGTCTATATAACTGCTTCACCTTGCTGGAATTGTTTCAAGATGCTTGCAAACACAGGAATTAAAAAAATTTATTATGGTGAATTCTACAGAGATGAAAGGATTTTTGATACTGCAAAAAGATTAGGAATTGAGCTAGTACACATACCGGTTAAGCAGGAGGAGCTTTAGTTGGCATTATAAATTTAACTCTATATATTTTGTCTGAAATCCTAAAACTATAAGATGGCATTGTTGGATCTCTATCTCTAACTTCAGGTATAGGTTTAGGGAAACCGTGTTCAATAAGTAATTTTTCGATTCCGTATACGTTTTTTTCTTTAACAAAAACAAAAAATAGCGCAATACCACGTATAGACTGAACTTTTAAAACATGTCGATCTCGTCTTAAAAAATTAATATGTCCAAGAAATTCTAAGACTTTTTCATCTAAATATGGAAGAGGTCCACAAGCATACTCTACGAAGAGTTCTAAACCTAGTTTTTGATAATAATTCATATCTCCCAAATAGTAGTAAAAAGTTTTTAAACCTTTCTATTTTTAGTCAATTCCCGACAAACTTTGAGTACAAAGATTTTGCCTCTCTCTCATCTTTTGCCTTTATCAAAGCCCTGCCATCTTGAAATATCGTTATTTTGTTATCAAAATTTATGCAATAACTGAAATCAATTACTTTGCCGATTTTTTTTAGATTATTTTTTAGGGTATAAAATTGTTTTTTGTCTATTGTTCTTATTTTTATTTGATAGATATTATCCCCACATAATTTAATAATTTTTGAAACCTTTTTACCAGTTAAATATTCAAAATTATTTTTTATACAGCAAATACAGTTATTATTTCTATTGACTTTGATTTTTAATAATTCATTTTTCCAAATGTCAAAAAATAATAGATTTTTTTCCATATTATTTTTGTGTAATAATATTTTTATTGCTTCATTTATTTGCATAGAAGAAATTAAATTAGTTATTGTATTCAAAACACCAACAGTTTCGCAAGTTTCAAGCTGAGTTGCTTCTTTTAGAAAACATCTTAAGCAAGGTGTTTTATTAGGGATTACATTAAAAACATAGCCTTTGCTTCCTACAGCAGAAGAATATATTAATGGGATTTTATTTTTCCCGAGAAAATTCTTTGAATTTTCTGGGCGCAGAAAATCTTTGATTTTCCCGCGTATTGAAAAATCATTAATTAAAAATCTTGTTTCTAAATTGTCTGTACAATCTAATATTAAATCAATTTTTTCATTAAATATTTTTTCAATATTTTCAAAATTTAAATCATCAATAAAAAAATCAATTTTAACAACAGAGTTAATTTTGCTTAAATGTTCTTTTGCCTGTGCTGCTTTTGCCTTTCCAACATCGCTTTCATCAAATAAACTTTGCCTTTGAAGATTTGATAACTCAATAATGTCTCTATCAATCAATATTAGCTTTCCAATTCCAGCCCTTGCCAACAGTTCAGCAGAATTGCTGCCTAAAGCGCCTAAACCAACTATTGCTATAGTGCTATTTCTTAGCTTTTCCTGTCCTCTTTTTCCTATTTCTTTGAAGATTTCTTGGCGTGTGTAGCGCATGATCCAAAGGATTTTGAGTATTTATATAAAAATAACCTTTAAAAACCCTATTATTATCACAACATTTAAATATAAGTTAACAATTGTTAAGTTATGCAAGAGACAATGCCTCAGGAGATAGAAGTAAGGTATATTCTGCCTGCCATAAGAAGAGAATTAGCTAGAATCTTTATACAGGAGCATAAGCTAAGCCAAAAAGAAGCAGCTCAAGTGCTTGGCTTGACAGAAGCTGCTGTTAGCCAATATCAACACTTTAAAAGAGCCAAAGAAGTTGTATTTAGCGATGAAATTGTTGATG
>CAZSIU010000101.1:0-3702 GCA_964607225.1 uncultured Methanosarcinales archaeon
TGGCTATGCCCGACATTTTCAAGGCTTTGTGTTATATATTCCTCTATCTGGAATTCCTTCATTCTCTGCGCTACAAATTTTCTTTCTATCAAAATCTCACCTTTGTTGAGATTTTGGAAGTCCCAAAAACTTTAGTTTTTGCTACTATCATTGCTTATCACTTTTTGCCTTGATGCCTTCTGTTGGTTTTTTAACTTCCTCAACAATAATCTCTACGTTTGTCCTTTTCATCCTTCTTCTTGACTTTCTTCCGAAATGCCATGCCTTGCCAGCTTTATGCGCGCTAACATGGGCTATGATTAAGTTTGATGTATTCAAGCCTCTGAACTGCGCATTTGCCTCTACATTCTCAATCAGTTTAATGAATTCTATTGACGCCTTTTCAGGGTACCTTGCAGGCCCTATCTTCTTTTTGTGCCCCAAATCCCAGTTATATCTTTTGAAAGGGATTGCTGACTTTTTTTCCACAACATTCTGCAACATTTTTTTTGCATCATTAACATTTTTATTTCCTATAAATCTGCATATCTCGACGCTCTGCTTAAATGAAATCGGCACAGCCATTCCAATTGCTCTCGCCATGTGCTCTTCGTTGTACCCTCTAAATGTGTATCCTTTCATTTTGGTGCATTACTTCACAGACAGGCTTGCGCTTGACCTTGTTGCTCCTATGCCAGGCGCGCTGTGCGCTACTTTCTTTCTTGTCAGTGCAAACTCGCCTAGGCAATGCCCAATCATATCAGGCTCAATCACAACAGGCACAAACACCTTGCCTTGATGGACTTTAATTGTTGCTCCAATCATCTCAGGCAATATTATAATGTCCCTGCAATGGGTTTCTATGTTTTTCTCGCTAGCCCTTAATTTATTAAGCAAAATTTTCTGCTGCTCAGTGAATCCCCTCTTTAAGGTTCTTCTCTGCCTCGATGTCAGCAGCTGTGCCAGCTCATTGAGGCTTAATTTTTTCAGTTCTTCTGCTGTTTTTCCCTTAAATGTAAACTCCTTTTTTGCCATTTCTACCTTTTATGCCTGCCTGTTCTTTTCGGCGCTATTTTTCCGACTTTTCTTCCGGGAGGTGAATTTCTTGCAGATTGCGTTGGAATGCCTTTTGCGTGCGAGCTTGAGCCGCCAAATGGGTGGTCCACTGAATTCATTGATGTTCCACTTACATGCGGCCACATTTTGTTCTTTGCCCTCATCGCATAAAATCTGGTTCCCGCTTTTAAAAATGGTTTTTCAGTTCTGCCTGAACCTGCAACTATGCCGATAGCAGCCTTGCACTCTGGCTGGAATGGCTTTCTCTTGCTTGATGGAAGCTCTACAACAATACTATTTTCCATTTTTGTTATTATTTTTGCATAGGTTCCACTTGTTCTTACAAATTTACCGCCATCACCAGGGTGTGATTCAATGTTATAAATTTGTGTTCCTTCTGGGATACTTTTTAAGGGAAGTATATTTCCTACTTTTAATTCAACATTTTCTCCCATCTCTATTTTGTCTCCTACCTTAATTCCTTCTGGTGCTTGCAACAAACCTGTTTCACCATTGCTGTATTTCAATTCCATTAAAGGGGCGCTATGTCCGCTGCTATGTAAAATATCTTTAACATAAGCACTAAATATTTTACCTTCCTCATATCTTGCAAAACCGGTTTTTCCTTTGTACCTAAAGCTTGGTGCTCTATATCTTGGGCTTCCCTTTCCTCTTTTTTGTTGTATTAAGCTCTTTCCCATTTCACATCAACCCCATTTGAGTTGCAATATCAATAGCAGGATTCTTAGCAGAAAACTTAACGTATGCTCTTTTCTCACCATCTACATTTACAAAGGTGGTTACATCATCAACTTCTACTTTAAACATATCTTCGATAGCTTTTTTTATCTCTTTCTTTGTTGCTTTCTTATCTACAACAAAAATTAATTTATTTTCTGATTCCATTAATCTTATTGATTTTTCAGTTGATAAAGGGTATTTTATTATTTTGGATGTTTCCATTTTATTTGAATAAGTTTTCTTTTTCTAAAATATTGATGGCCGATGCTGTCCACAATGTCAATCTTCCAGCTTTTGCCCCTGGTGCAAGTACCTCAGTATTCAAATTTTTGACTTCAACAACATCTATTCCTGGCAAATTTGCGACTGCTTTGCTTAATTTATCCATTTTGGATACCACAATCAAAAATCCTCTTTTTTTTTGGTATTTTCTTCCTCTTGATTTGCCTTTTCCAGCTCTTACCTTTTTTCCTTCTACTCTTGCTAATTCTTTGCTCAAGTCTAATTTTTCAAATGCTGCTAGAACTTGTTTTGTTTTATTTAACAATTCAAATTTGGCATCTAAAACAAAAGGGTAGTTTCTTGGGATTAAATGACCTCGTTCTGCAACAATTTCCTGTAATATTGTAGCAGCGATTGCGCTTCTTATAGCCTTTTTCCTTTCTTTCTCGTTTATTTTTTCCCACCATATCTTTTCTGATTTTGGAGGGTGGGCTCTTCTTCCACTAACTGTGCCTGGCGCAAATGCACCAACCCAATTCATTCTTGAGCCTCTTCTTGAGAGTATTTTTCTTGGCACTCTTGAAATGCCATAACCATAAGAGCCTCTATAATCCCTTCTTCTTCTCGACAGCTTCGCAGATGCTCGCTTGCCAGCTTCTTCGCTTACAGCATAACTTTGTCTTTTATGACTTTGAATAGCTAATACTGCTCTTTGTATTAAATCTGGTCTAAATTCTTCTTCAAACTGCCAAGGTAATTTTATTTCACCAACTTTATTTTTTTCTACATCTAAAATATCAAGTTTCATTTTATACTCCTTGTTTTGATTCTAAACTTGTATATGTAATGAGCGGTGGTTCTTGTAATGTTTCTTTTGGTCTCATAGCATATGTTAACCTTACTATTCTTTTTTTAGAACCTGCAATAGAGCCTTTGATAAGAATACAGGAGTTTTTAAGAAATCCATAATTAATAAAACCACCTTTTGCATTTATTTCGTTAACCTTATTCTCAATTTTAATAATCCATTTGTTATATTCCGTCCTCAAGTTATAACCTGTTTTACCGGCATGGGCAACTCTCCACATAACATGCCCTTGTGCTTTCCATGGACCTAATGAGCCAGGATTGCGTCTGCTCTTCTCTGATTTATGGCTTCTTAATTGAATACCAAATCTTCTAACAGGACCTTGAAATCCTTTACCTTTTGTTAACGAATGTACATCTAAAAATTGTCCTTCTTTAAAAACTTCATTTATAATTATTTCTTTTCCAAGCTTTTCTTTTGCATAAGCTAATTGTTGCTCTTTATTGCCACCAATAGCAATTTCAAATATGTCTGGTTTCTTCTTTCCTATGTTTGTTAGTTTTGGTTGTGTATAGCAAAGCAACCTTACAAAATCAAAATTATTTGGTTCTTTTCCTTTCTTTTTTGGGGTTATAATTTTTCTTGTCAGTTCTTTATCAAGAGAATCAGCGATCAAATCAGAAACAAGCATTGAACCATTTTGAGTATTTTTATAAAATCTTATAGAAGTAATCTTGAGTGGAGGGCACTCAACAATTGTAACTGGGCAAAAAATCTCTGTATCTTTTGTTAAAGAATGTGGACGATTATCGCTGATAAGAAGATGTGTCATACCTACTTTGTAGCCAGCAAAGCCAAGCAATTTTGTTTCTTGGCTTATTGACCAATTTCTTATT
>CAZSIU010000102.1:0-3684 GCA_964607225.1 uncultured Methanosarcinales archaeon
ACACCCTCGCTTGGGAAACGAAAATTTGCGGCGCCGATTATAAATCAATATTTGTATTCGCCAAGTTGTTCTGAATTAATGATACCTCTTTTTTAACTTGATCGTTTGTTTTACACATATCTTCAATCTTATTGAAGGCATGAATTATGGTAGTATGATCGCGTTTAAAAATATCTCCGATTGCTAGGAATGAGTATTTAAGTCTTGCTCTAATCAAATACATCGCCACTTGGCGCGGCAAAACAACCTCCTTCTTTCGTGATACTTTTTGCATATCGCTAACTTTTATGGCATAGAAATTAGCGGTTTGCTCGACGATTTTATTGGCTGTTATATTTAGGGATTTTTCAAAGCGATTAATATAATCAACTTTATCAGCGGTGTCTTCTATGCCGATTTCGCTAATAGATTCTTCTTGTAAAAGATCTACTTCGGCAATTTCTTCGTCTTTATATAACTTTGATAAAGCAGTGTTAATAATTTGCCGAATTCTTTCTCTTGTCAACTTAAATTTTATTGCTATCTCATCAAGAGTATGTTTTCTATTTTCATTCAACCCAAATCTCATTTCAACTATTTCTCTAAGTCGACCGCTCAACATATCGACCCTTGATACCAAAACATTTGCGTCACTAAAATCGGTATCCCTACGAATAATGTTTTTATAGTCATCATGGAGTGCCTTATTTACCCACGTTTCATATATACTCGGGCCAATTTCCAGCTTCTTCATAACGATATGGTTTGAAATATCTGTATGAGGATCGTCTGTTTTTTGCCCAAGGTTCCCTTTGTTATATGCTTCGGCAACGGAAAGATTAAGAAATTCAGCCAAAATTAACTCCGCCAAATACAACTGCATTATGACTGATTTATCGATATCAGACCTCACTGGTGTTTCTCCAAAGTAAATTTTATTAATGGGATTTTTTCTGTTAATTATTATGAATCCCTTATCCTCACCAAATTGCGATCTTCCCATTTGGGTTTGTTCCGGCATATTTCCAAATTTCCATCCTCGAAAAATTCCGCCATCTTTCCCCGGTGGTTTCAGCTTATTTTTATCACTAATATAAACTTTTGCTCCACATTCATATTCCCCAGAACGCGCAACAATATGACCTGACTCATTATTCTGATTACCAAAAAATCTAACTGGTATGCAAACATTTTTAGAGCCGCTAATTTTCTCAGACGGTACTTGAACTCTCTTATCCAATAAAACGATTGAAGAATTATCAGAATTAAGATTGATGCTTTCCCCAGCTTTAACTTTTTCTAGATCAACGAATAAATATAACCTGCTCTTTTTGTTGGTTATCGCGTTAAATTCATCGGGGTTAAATTCTATTCCGTTCTTAGGATAAAATATTTCTCCTTGCACGACGGAAACAACGCACCGCGCCTCTGATTCTTCGCAAATAGCAATAATAGTGCCTACTACATCGGAAGCGTTAGATCTGATTTTAATATGTTTTGAAACAATGCCATGTTCGTTTGCTTCTGACTTCTTAACTGTGATAGTTTCTGGTGAAAAAAGAATCTGGGGTTCGCTGCAGCTTATATCTATCTTTGCCTTGTCCGAAAAATCATTAACATTAATCCTCAACTGCAATCCATATTGTTTGTTAACTGTTACCTTAATACGATCTCTAGCAAACTCTAAATTACGTATTACTTCCGATTCTACGTCTTCGAGGGTTCCACCGTTTTTTTCACCAACAAGTTCTGAATATATTTTATTGAGTTTATCGAAGACCTCCCGATGTCTTTTTTTAGTTTCTTCCGATTCGCTACTTTCGTCTTTTTCCGACTCTTTTAGTTCGTTAAAGACCGGCGCCAACAAATCCTTGATTGCGTTTGAAAAGTGCTTATAAAATTTATGAGATTTTTCAAAACCATCTCGAGTATCCGTAAGTATTTCCTCCGGTATGGTTTCCGCAAGCTTTTGATCAATAATCTCACGAACATTTGTTAACTTGATATAGCCAAAAACATTATTGGCACCTGGGCTATTTTCAAATCCAAAAAAATCTAATTCATATACAGAATTATCGTGGTGTGCATCAAAGACAAGCAATCCTGTTGCATCATTACCGATCTCCTGCTTTAGATCGAAATCGGTTTTATACAAAACAACTTCGATTTCGACCGGTTTAAAATTTTCGTATTTAAAATATAATCTTTTTTCTGGGAGTACCTTCGAGACATTTTTAGGATAAGCTTTTTCAGTAAAAGAGTATTTTATTTGTTTTTGGATTCGCTTCCCATTATTTTCTGTTTCAATCAGTGTGACCTGTCTATCGGGATTACTGTTAACAAATCTCAACATATATGAACTCGTTAACCCAGAAAAAAGATTTTGAAATTGTGGCAAGTTTATTTTTTCAGGCAATTTAAACTGAATAACAGTTCCATTTTCCGGTATGTCATACTTATTCCTTAGTTTTTCGAGTTCCGAATTTTTTAAAATTCTCGAGTTGTATGTTTGATCGTCGTCTTTATAATAAAACTCGCTCGTGTATAATTTGCCATTTTTAATTGAATATAAACTGCTTTTGGATGCGGGATTTAAAAACAAAACATCTGTAAGTCCCTGACCATAAAGACCCCTTCCTCGGTGTCCTCGTTTATCTCCACTTTTAATTGCCCCATATTTTTCAAAGTTATTATCGATATCAACCAAATCCATGCCTTCAGCACAATCAACAATTTTTACAATTCTTGTCTTTCTATCAATATAAATTTTGATACTTTTAGAATGAGTACTTTCGTGTCCTGCTTTTTTGAGCCGATTATAACTTTCATCGGAGTTTGTTATAAGTTCCGTAAAAATTTTATAAATATCACGTAGCGCCTTGCTGTGTTTTCGAGCTGAATGCCTACGAGAGTATTTAATGAAATGTTCTGACATAAAATTTATTTAAGATTGAGCGACTTTGCGATGTCATTTATAAACGCCTCGGCTTCGGAATTTTTTGTATTTTTACAAATATCTCTTAATCTGGATATACGTTTTTGAATGACATCCATTTTCGTAAATGACATAACACCCAAAAATGGAAGGATTTCAAATTCGCTCATTTCTTCTTTCTTTTCTCTCCATTTTTGGAACAAGCGCGAATCTAATATTTCATTCACATCTCCTTGAATTGATTTAATTCTCTTTGACTCATTTTTTTTAGTTCTGATGTTTTTTTGTTGCTCTGGATTGTTGAGCAATCTTTCAGTTTCTTTTGCGATTTCTTTTCCAAGTGGGGTGATCGAAAAATTGGTTTTTATATTCCCAACTGCCCAGTTTCTACCCGAAGGCCTAAGGCGTAGACGAAGCATATTAGAAATTCGGTATAAGTCAGGAAACTCTCTAAAAGTGATCAGGGAAAATTTCTTCGGGAATAATTTGAATAGTGCAACGCCTATGTATTCAAAATAAAGTGGAATGCCCTTTTTTTCCAAAAGATCCATCGTAAATATAGCCAATTGATCTTGGATAATATTTTTATACTGCCCTTCTTTATAGGGCTTTAGACCTTTCACTGTTTTTTTGTAATTATCCATGTTCTTATAACTTAAATTCTCTTTTTTTAGGGAAGTGAAATTTTGCCTTTGTTTCTTTAACCTTGCGCTCTATCTCGGAAAAAATCTTATCAATATCCTGTTCGTCGTATTCGTAGATATTCCGGT
>CAZSIU010000103.1:0-3679 GCA_964607225.1 uncultured Methanosarcinales archaeon
ACTTGCTTATTGGCCTGCCAAAATCCATCGAAGCACTGCCATCTAATATAATGTGGACAATAAGATTTCTTTCTTCTTCTTTGATCTTGACGTATAAATTATCTGTCCTCGCATAAACCTTCCAATCTATCAACCTTATATCATCGCCAGGCGCATAAATCCTGTAATCCTTAAATGTCGAGCCTCTTCCAGCAGCAATTGAGCGTCGTGGTCCTGTCAAATTAGAAGTAACCCTTTTATTAACTACAAGATTAAATCTTGTTAATTGGTCTAGAAATGCAGTGTTAATCATTTTTCAATGTTATTTTGATTTTTTCTTATTTTTTATTCGATCTGCCTTCGGCAAATTTTAGTGCTCGGCATTGCTGTTTTGCCATGTCGAAAATCGAAGATTTTCGAGCACCTCGCGGAGCTTTGCTCCGCAACGCATGGCAATGCCTCGTCTATACATTGAAATTTTTGTGCCATAATAGATGGCACATTTTTGATGAAACTTTTTTCTAAAAAGTTTCTCGGTGTCAACGGACGAAACCGTTGTTTTATTTCATTCTATCCAAAATTTGTTTTATTGCATCGTCTTTGTTCATGCCTTTTCTTTCCGCCTCAAAATTGAGGATGATGCGATGTCTCAAAATTGGATAAGCCAGAATATTTAAGTCTTCATTGCTTACGTGGTTTCTGCCTTGTACCAATGCTCTTGCTTTTGAAGCCAATATCAATCCAATAGATGCTCTTGGAGATGCGCCATACTGTATAACCTCCTTATTTTGCCTTGTTGCAAGGACAATTTTTACTGCCCTTTGTTTAATGTCATTTGCAATTGGCACTTGCCTTGTCAAGTTCTGTAATGTGAGCAGATGGTTTTTGTTCAGCATCACCTTTAATCTGCTGTCTTTTGCTTCTGCTGCATACCTGTCAACAATTTGCAACTCCTGCTCATATGTTGGGTATAAAACACTAATCTTAAGCAAAAATCTGTCTGCTTGGGCCTCTGGCAATGGGTATGTGCCTTCTTGCTCGATTGGATTCTGTGTTGCAAGCACAAAAAAAGGCAGATCAAGCTTAAATGTATTTGTTCCAACTGTAACTTGCTTTTCTTGCATTGCCTCCAATAGTGCAGATTGTGTTTTTGGAGTTGCTCTGTTGATTTCATCTGCGAGAACAACATTTGCAAAAACAGGGCCTGGCTGAAACTTGAATTGGCGCTTGCCAGATGCCTCTTCTATTATATAAGTTCCTGTTATGTCACTTGGCATTAAATCAGGTGTGTTTTGTATTCTGCTAAATTTTAAGTCCATAAGCTGAGCTAAGGTTCTTACTGTCAATGTTTTAGCTAAGCCAGGATAGCCCTCTAGCAGGGCATTTCCATCGCACAAAATTGCTACAAGAATCTGCTCTATAGGATCATCTTGCCCAACAATAACCTTGCTTGTCTCTTTTTTCAGTTCATCAAAGATTTGCTTGTAATTTTTCATTCAATATCACCTCATAATTTTTGGTTTAAGTTTTAACTAACAGGTATTTCAACAGATATTTTATCAAATTCAACAAAATAATTATCCCTATGTGTTTTTTTATCCTCTTTTTTTTCTATAACGCCTAATTCTAAAAGCAAATTCACATCATCGTATACATTTTTGTATGGTCTGTTAAGTTGTTTGGCAAGTTCGTAAATCGATATAAATTTTTTATGTCTCAATGCTTTTATTATATCCAATCTTTTCCTACTAAATAAATTTCTATATTCATCTTCGCTTAAAGATAGTGTCTCAATTGATTTTTTTAGCTTACCTTCTTCAAGTTTTTTAAACTCCTTCTTAGACTTATTAAAAAATCTGTCTAAATCTTCAATTATAACATTTATTTTTTTAATTTTTATCTTATTCATTTGAATCACTTTTGTTTTTTAGTATCTTTTTTACTTCTTTGTAAAAATCGTCAATTGCAGTTTCTATGTTTATAAAGTTATAAGGATATTCTTTATTACCTCTGTGCACATGGGGTGCTTTGTTTTCATGGTTGTCGTAACCTAATATTCTTATATTGTCCTTAATCAAAACAAACGAATATTTCAGCCCTAATGGGTTTTTGCTGCTCTTTTCAAATCTATAACCTGTTAGTTTAATGATATAATTTTTGAACTTAGTGATTTTGTTAATCACTATATAGCTTTGCATACCATATAGTCTAACATAACATATATTTAAATTTTTCTATTTTTAATTATTGTGATTTCTTTTTATTATTTTTACCCTTCTGCTAATTTTTTGAAATAATTTCTTACCAATTCCTGCTGCTCTTGTGGAATGTTCTCTTCATAGGCAACTGTTTCCTTTACTGTGAGCTCTTTTGGAAAAACACTTTCAAATTTTTGCTGCTGTACATCGCCAGTTTCTTTCACATTAACTTTAAAGTCAATTGGCTTGAGCCTTATGTTTAATTCTTTGTCGCCAAGCTTTGCAACATCTTCCTTGCCATAAATATCATCGCTTGTATTAAGTTTAACAGCAATAAAATTTCCAACTCCTTTTGGGCCTCTTTCAAATATGTCAGGAACTTTCTGCTTTGCAAACTCTAAAAGCTTTAAGTTTAATGTTGTGGCAAATATTATCATAAATGAAAGTAACATGACTGCAAATATTTTATAAGACAAGGTTTTTGGATTAATGAACAAAGATAAGCCAACATTTTTCATCTCAGTTGTAACTTCATACTCAAGCTCTTCAACAATTGGGTTATCTTTGCCTATGTTGTCTGCTGCTGTCCTTAATTTTTCTCTTAAAGGGGCATATTTGCTCTCTACTATAAGCGGTTTGTACGACTTAAAACTCATATAAGAATAAAATCCAAGATAAAGCAAAGCAGGTAGTAAAGCAAGTAATGGATTAAAATTTAAGATAGACAATATAAGATAAAATACCAAAAATACAATTGTAGTGTTCACTACATTTTCAAATAATATAAGCTCGTTCAAAGTTCTGTTGATTTCTTTGACTACACTTTGAAACTGTTTCATTTTAGCAACTCGCCTCGTCAGCGTCCGCTTTGCTCTTTAAGCAATCAATTTTATTGTTCAATTTTGTTACATAAGACTTTAAATTGTTGACTTGTCTTGTTAATTCTTGTGCAAGTTGTATTTGTGCAGTTAATAGGCTTTTTGTTGAGCTTAATTCTGCCGAAGTAGCCGCCAATTGACTTTTTGTTGAGCTTAATTCTGTTTCAAGCTTTTTTTTGTCAGACTCAAGCCGGTCTCTTTCGCTTCTAACATCTGTAAATTTTTGGCTTAAATCTTCCTCTTTTTGTTTTTTTAGCTGAAGCTGGACGCTTGTTTCATTAAGTTGGCTTCTCTTTGATTCAAGCTCCTTGCTTACGCCTTCAAGCTCCTTAAGCTTTATCTCAAAGCTTTTCGACACATTCTTGAAGGTAGTTTGATAATAGACTGTAAACCCACTGAACATGAGCAAAGCAGCAGCTATCAAAAGAAGCAATACCAAATTTACATCTCTTTTCATTACTGCCATTTTAATTTATTTTTGGTTATTTTATTTTTTAATACTTTCATTGTTTAAATTTTTATTATAAATGTTTATTTCACTTGTTTTAATTTATCTTTGCAAATTCTCCCTATATCTTCTTATTGCTATCTCAACCAAAAACAATAACATTGCAATAATCGCAA
>CAZSIU010000104.1:0-3645 GCA_964607225.1 uncultured Methanosarcinales archaeon
TTCTGGAACAGAAAGAGGGCATAGTTATCAGCATAGAAGAAGGTTTAGGTAAAAATTAAGGAAATTGTGCTTAATAGTTGTTCAATTTTAGTTGCTGTTATTTTTTAGAACTATCCAAATATCCCAAACAAGCCCTTTGCCTTCTTTTCCTTTGTTTCAATTAGAACTTCAATCTCTTGCTGTTGTTCCTTTAAGTTCTCCACTTGCTCTTTTAAAATTGCCTTTGCAATATCGCTTGGAACCTCGTCAACAAGCTTTGTTAGTGTTTCAATTGAATTTTTTAGCTTCTCTTTGCTTTCTCCTAATTGCTTAATTTCTACTTCCTCAGCCTTCTTTGCCAAGCCTAAGAACAACCTTATTTTGTAGCCAAGCCCTTTCTGCTCTTCTTTCTTTTCAATATCTTCTAATTCATCGGAAACATCAAGAACCTCACTAGCCTTATCTTCAATTATATAAAGGTACTCGCTTGGAACATCAGAATCTCTTAATGAAACAAGTTTGCTTGCTGCTTCCTCTACCTTTTGCCTTGCTACAATCTTTGCTTTGACTTCTTTTGCTCGTTCAGCACTTGGAACAGCACTTATCTTAGCATTAACAACAAAAGGCAACAGCTTAATATCACCAAAGTTATTGGGATTAATCATTCCTTTGTAAACAATTGTATTTTGTAATTTCAAGTCTTCTTCTAAATCATCTACAAAAAGCTCAAGCTTTTCAATATCTGCTTTAGTTGCAGTGTTCAAAATAGCCAAGACAATCTCTACATTATCAGCCTTTCTTACATCATCCTCGTCATGAATTATACCAGTAAACTTACATCTTTTCTTAACTTCTTCTAAAATAAACTTTCTTATGCTATCTTCAGTCAAAAATTCTTTGCATTGCTGAGCAATGCCTTTCATATGCTCGCATCTTTTGTTGCTTTCTTCAAAGCACCTCTTTCTTTCTTCATCTATTCTTGAGCATCTATCTTCAGCAGCTCTTATCTCAGTACCTGAGTAGATATGGCAATTTTGTTCAATTTTTGATAAATGATCCTCATAATTTTTTCTTGATTGCTGCTTGCACCTCTCAATCAGAGCATCTTTATCGCAAGATTCGAGCATTGATGCACATGCTCTTTCCTGCTCTCTCCAAGAATTTTCACATTGCCTTAAGAAATCTTCATAAGTGTTTAAAACTGCTTGTCCTGTAATTGCTGTTGAGCTAGCATTTGTTGTTACAGTAACACATTCATAGCCAATAACACAGCCTTTTTCATCGTGCTTTGTTGTTAATGATTGGCTTTCTCCACAAGTTGGCTTTTCTGGCGCTGATGGGCATGTTACAGTTGTCTGCAGCTTTATGCATTGATAACTTGTAATACAACCTGCATTATCGTAATAGGTTTGTAATGTTTCATCTGCTGCGCAAATTGGTTTTTGAACAGTTGGACATGCAGTAGTTTGAGCAGTTCTCAAGCAAGCTCCATCTTTGCAGCCAAATTCACATGTGTATTGCCTGTCACCACCATAAGAACCATCTGAGTTACATCCATATTCTGCAAGTGTTTTATCATCAAGACAAACATCACTTTTACCAGGTTCAACTCCGTCTGGATATGTTAGTCCTTTGTTGTAAATATCATAACCTCCATCTGTTTCTTTGCAATGTGGTGGTACATAACCTTGTGATTGACATTTGTAACAGCACGTAACCGGATCTTGAACACTGATGGCACCCTCTACACACTCATAAATTGGACATCCGGCTGGAGGTATTGAAGGACATTTTGTTGTGGTAGGGCATGGCTCAAAATCACAGCTTGGAGAAACTCTTTTGACATAAGTTCCATCTGGGCATCGCTGAGCATCTACTGGACATACTTCTGATTTAGCCTCTGGCTTTGTTTCTATACAATCCTCTTTACAGTATAAAGAACCACAGTCCTGTGTGCAGTAACTTTCTGTACAACTGGATGAAGTGCATGTTTCATATGATTCACAAATCTTATTTCCACATGTGGCACATACTTTTTTGACTACGTCATTACGTCTATACTCTCCACATTTCAACGATCCTTTTCTCTCAAAATCCTCTTTTTTAATGCCGCCCATGCATCGCTCAATGTATTTATCTCTTTCACAAATCTGGTTTTCTTTAAACCTCTCACATTCTCTAAGCAGTCTTTCTCCTTCGTGCTCAAACATCTTTTCGCATGACTCTGTTGCATGTCTTATATTCTGCTCAATATTTGCTTTGCTTCTTAACACACATGCTTTTATTATTGCATCTTTATTTACAGGACAAGAATAAGCAATTGACTGTAGCTTTTCAAGCTCAGTTGCATCCTCTCTGACATAAGGCGTTCCTAACTGAGCACAGCCCTTTTTTGCAAATTCTTGGCATTTTGCTTCCTGCTCTTCTGCTTGGCTGCAAAGCCTTTGCAAATCTCCAACTTTATACTTTAATTTGCTTATTACATTATCTGCAATCTTTTCTGGCTCATTACAATATTGCTTTATTTCCCTTGGATCAATATCATCACCTATATGCTGAAAAATCATTCCAAATACCATATGCTCTTTGGAGTAGCCTTCATAACTTGGACTAACATAATATCTCTGCTCATAACCTTCATGCTCATAAGAAAAAGCCTCTTTTCGCATCATTCTTTCTTTGAATTCCATCATTCCTTTTTTGAATTCCATCTCATCAAAATCTTTGCCAAACTTTGATTTTGCAATTCTTCTCATTTCTTCTTCACTTATGTCGCCTCTTGCAAAGCGTTCCATCATTCGCTCTTCTTCAGAACTTATTTTAGCAGGATAAACTATAACTTGTCCTTCACGATAATACTCTTTACCTTCTTTAGATTCATCAATTGGTCTGCCTTCATAATTGCTAGGGTCAGAATACTGGGCAAAAGCTATATTACTCAAAATTAGAAAAATAACAATTAATAAGGATAACAATTTTTTAACCTTAATCACCTTTTTTTAAATTCTTGGATATGCTCATATTTAAATTTTACGTAAACCTGTGACACTTTAGTAATCTGAAGAGGTATATGAATCTGTTCGCTTCGCTCACAACAGTTACACTCGGCAAAAATTTTACTGAGTTGAACGCGAGCGTGCGAGCGTTCTCGCACGCAACTCAATAAATTTTTGCCTCGAATTTATTCAATAATAAAAAATTAATGCAATGTATAGGCGAGGCTGAGTGATATGGCAGAAAAACGAAGCCGAGCACAATATATTGTGCGAAGCACGGATTTAAAAAATTTACTTCAGAAAGCTAAATTATTACTTAAACCTCAAACCCATATTTGCCATACATTGGAGTAAATAAAAAAGGGCCTAAGAAATACAGCTCTAAATGTCCATTCTTGTCCTTTACACCTTTTACCATTTCCTGCTCATATTTATCGCCTACAGGACCAATAATTATGCCTTCTGGTTTGAGCTGATCAAGCAATGGCTTTGGGAATTCTTTGCATGCTGCCGTAATGATGATTTTGTCAAAAGGGGCTTCGCTTGGCATTCCATTTGAGCCGTCTTCCTCATACACAAAAACATTGCTTATTTTTGTCATTCTTAGGTTTTGTCTTGCAAAACTAACAAGTTCAGGCACAACCTCTGTTGTTATTACTTTTCCTTTAAG
>CAZSIU010000105.1:0-3642 GCA_964607225.1 uncultured Methanosarcinales archaeon
TATTGGCTCATAATAGAATGCTTAGATAATATAAATGATATCTTAAAAGAAACTGCAAGGGATACACTTAAATTAAATATTAAAATTTCTAAAAATTGCGAAAATATTTTACATAGAATTAACCATTCCTTAGTTGATTACTATAACTTTTTTTATAAATTTGATTATAAGCTGGTAGAAAAAATAAGCACAGAAAGATACGGTCTTTTAGAAGAGATAAGGAAGTTATCAAAAAAATTGAGTAAGGACGAACTTATTCTTGTAATGAGTATGGAACGGATATTAGATCATATATTAGATATGAAAGTTGCCAGGATTGGTTTGGAGTATTAGATTTTTTATTAATGGGGTATTAGATATTTTATTAAACCAGTGATTCCATTACTATTTGGTGGACCGTATTGTCCAGTTTCTGTATACCTCATATATCTTTGAGGGTCGAAAGATAACCTAACTACTGACAGGTTGGGAAAGTGTTGGTAATCACGAGGAGGATCTCCTAATATATTACCATCTGTCAATAAGTTTTTTAAATAGTTCATACCAGATATCAAATGGGCTGCAATGATACCCACACCCTCAAGTTGTTGTATATCGTCTCTTACAAACTGTCCTAATCTTGCTGTAACAGATTCATGTCTTTCTCCATTAGGAATGTTATTGGAAAGGTACAAAAGACCATAAATAGTTTCAGCATCAAGAGATAAATTAGGATCGGAAGACAAATGAGGACGTGCTTCTTCAAAGCTTTTTCCTTCTAGATCGCCCTCACCTCTCTCTTTTAAAAGTTCGGTCAAACGAAGTTCAGATTTGACATGGTGTTCATCCAATAAACGACGATGTATTCTCTCGCCAGTTTCGTAAGTACGCCCTAACTCTGAACAAAGAATATAGACAGGTGATTTTTGTGGGTTAGTAAATGCTTCTTCTTCAGCTATCATGTCAGTAAGTCTATCTACACGTGTTTTGTATCCTGGTTGTAATGGTGTGTCAGTTTGTCCCTGGATATAACCTTTTCTATTAGGACCACTTACATCATGTCTCACAAGAACAATTCGATCTAATGCCATTTTAAGCTCATTATTTGTTTATTTATTCACTTAATTTTCTTTCTTCGGAATTTGGTATTCGCATCTTTATCATTAACCAAGTATCAAATTTATATAGACTCTTAAATAATAAAAATCAATTTCACTATTTCCCTTTTGTTCTTTGTAAGCAAACATCATATTTAAATCTATCGCTTTTATATAAAATATATAAAAAATTTGATATTCAGATTGATTTTTGATTAACAATAACCAAATTCTATTTAAACTTAACAATAGTTAACTATTACATTTAAATTTTGTGAAAAAGTTATACTTAAATTAAACAAAAAACAATATAAACTAATCAAAAATCTCAAATATAATGAAAATACTATTAATTGGCAATGGCGCAAGAGAACATGTAATAGCAGAAACTCTATGCAAAAATAAAGAAACAATACTTCGCTCTTATCTAAAATCAAGAAATCCAGGCATTATTTCTTTATCAAAAGAATTTGAAGTTGGAAATTATAGTGACTTAAAAAGGATAAGAAGCTTTGCACAAAAAGTAAAGCCAGATTTTGCCTTTATCGGTCCAGAAGATCCTCTAAGCCATGGTGTTGTTGATTTGTTAAATGAAATTAATGTTCCATCTATTGGCCCAACTAAAAGTCTCGCAAAGCTTGAAACAAGCAAATCTTTTACAAGAAATTTGTTAAAAAAATATAAAATTCAAGGAAATCCAAAATTTGAAATTTTCAATAAAAATAATATCAAAGATGCAAAAAAATTTATTGATGATTTAGAGCAATGTGTTATTAAGCCAGACGGCTTGACAGGAGGCAAAGGAGTAAAAGTCCAAGGCGACCATTTTAAGACAAAAAAAGAAGCATTAGAGTACTGCAATGAAGTTCTGCAAACTCATCCTTTTGTTATTGTAGAAGAAAAATTAGAAGGAGAAGAGTTTTCTTTGCAATGCATGACAGATGGAAAAACAGTTATTGCAACAATGCCTGTACAAGACCATAAGAGGGCATTTTCTAGAGATTTCGGACCAAACACAGGTGGCATGGGCTCTTATTCTTGTGAAGATCATTTACTTCCATTTATAACAAAAAAAGATGTTGAAGATGGCTTAAGAATGACTCAAAAAGTTGCAGAAGCAATTTACAAGGAGACAGGACAATTCTACAAAGGTGTTATGTATGCTGGCTTAATTGTTACAAAAGATGGGGTTAAATTACTTGAGTATAATGCAAGATTTGGCGACCCAGAAGCAATGAATGTATTGCCTTTAATGGAAACGGATTTTGTCGAAATATGTAATTTAATAATAAATCAGAAATTACATAAAACAAAAATAAAATTCCAGCATAAAGCAACTGTTTGCAAATATCTTGTTCCTGAAGGTTATCCAGACAATCCAGCTAAAAATGAAAAAATTATAGTTGGAAAAACTCCAAATAATTCAAAAATATACTATGCTTCAGTTGAGCAAAAAGATGATAATTTGTATACTACACCATCAAGGGCAATTGCATGCTTGGGCATTGCTGATGATTTAGAGAAAGCAGAAAAAATAGCAGAAGAGACAACAAAATCAATAAAAGGAAAATTATTTCATAGAGAAGATATTGGAACAAAAAAATTGATTGAAAAAAGAGTTAGGCATATGAAAGAAATTTTATCTAAATAATCAAAAAATTTAAATATCTTAAACAAAAATCAAATAACATGGCTAAAAAAAGAGGTAAAACAAAACCTAAATCTAAAGCTATTTCTAAGAAACCAATTAAAAAAGCTAAAGCTCCAAAAAAGAGAGTAGAAAAAGCAGAAAAGCCAAAGCCAATAAAGGAAACTTTGCATGAACTTGGGATTTTTGCTGAGGGAAAGAAAGTAGAAGAAAAAATCAATGATGTAGAAAAAAAGGAAGAAGAAATAGAAAAGAAAGAGGAAGCAATTATAGGTGAAGAGAAAAAGATTGAGAAAGAAACCGAAAAAGTTGAGAAATTGGAGAAAGAAATCAAAAAAGAGGTAACAACAAAACCATTAACTAAATTCAATATGAAGGATCTAAACAAAGGAGTTATAGGTGCTTTTATTGGCGTTGTTGCACATTTCGCTTTTATTTATGGCAAGGAAATAGCAAAAGACATAAGCACAACAAGGGCAACAATCTTGATTATTTTTTCATATTTGCTGATAATTATTTTAATGTATGAAACCGGCTATAGAGAAATAAAAGAAAAAAGATTATTGGGCATATTGCCTAAGAGAGCCACTATTATTTACTTTACATCAATTGTAATAATATTGGCAATATTCTTATTGTTTAATCAAATAGATTTATCGGATATAACAGGTACATATAAGCAGATTGCTGTAACATTAGTTCTTGCGTCATTGGGAGCAGGAACAGCTGACTTGATTGGAAGGGATTAGAAAGGTTTTTATTAATTCTAGAAATTCATTACTTCAATGAAAAATCAACTTAAAGAATCAATACTTGAAAAACGCAACTCATTAGCAAAGCAGGAAATAGTAGAAAAAAGTAAAAAAATACAAGACAAATTATTCAATCTTGAACAATATAAAAAATTAAAAATAATTA
>CAZSIU010000106.1:0-3626 GCA_964607225.1 uncultured Methanosarcinales archaeon
TGTAACCAAAACAAGAGCAGTAACAAAATATAGAGATGAAACAAGATACAAAAAAATCACAAAAACAAGGACTGAAACAAGAGAAAGAGAAGTAAGAAAGACAAAAATAGAAACCAAACAAAAAGAAGTTAATTGGATTTTTGGTTTTGATGCTATTATAAAATTTAGAAGTTTATAATAAAAATGAAATTCTGCCCTTATTGTGGTAAAGAAATTAACACAAATGCTAAGTTTTGTAATAATTGTGGAAAAATCTTAAATAAACCAGAAGCATTAAGTAAGAATAGAAACTTTTTATTGACTAATCATACGACCTTATCAATATTTGTAAGTATTGCCTTTATTTTAATCTTAATATTGCTTCTGATATTTTTAAACCAAAAAACAAAAGAGACACAAGATACTAGTTTTGAAATTCCTCTTTCAGAAGAGAGGCTTATAAATATTGAACAAGAAGTGCAAAGAATTAAAGGCATAGAAGAAAAAAGAAAAGAAGGATATTCTCTCAGTGAGAAACCTTTTGATAATAGGGATTATTCTTATGATGAAAGAACTGTGGATTTTAGGCTTGTTTGTAAAAGACCATGCCCATTACCAAAAAACATATTAGACCAAGAATTTGCAGCAATAGCCTATTCTATATCTACACTGAGAGGTTTGACACAAAGTGATTTAGATAAAAATGTTCTTCCTTTTGAAGTTCATGCATCTGAAGATTCTATTTGTCCCTATAACCCAGAAGCTTTGGCTTATATGACCATATTTACAGATTCTAATGGTTATAACAGAGGACTTTTGTGCTTTTTTTTTGATAAGCTTCCATATAACAGAGATAAATTTCCTTATTCAACATCTGTTCATGAGGTAACTCATCTGTTCGAGTACGGTAAATTAAAACACAATTCAGTACTTTGGGAAGGATTATCAGAAATGATGGAATCTTTCTTTTTAAAAGGCAATGATAAAAATAGTTTTTGTTGGAAAGGAAATAATTGGTATGGGCTAATAGTGAATAATCCACATGACCCACATGGCACTGGAAGGCAACTATTTTTTAGTCTCTGCAATCAATACGGATTTGACTATGACGACCTCCCAGAATTATTTAGGCAATTGAAGATAAAGGGCGGAAATGTAGATGAAAAAGAGTTTGTAAGAATCATAAACAATATAGTAGGAGCAGATACTTCAAGTTTATTTAAAAAAGCTGGAGTAATTTAATTAAATCTTTTTGATTATTTTTACCTCTAAAATTTTAATTTTTAAACCTAAACTTATACCATCTTTTATGTTTTTTTGCTCCAAGTTCACCTAAGCTATCAAATAAGAGAGTGATACCTTTGACAAAACTAAAAACTGCTATAAAAAAGATAACAAAAAGAATGATAACTTCAAAACCAGAAATCCTATTTTGATTATATTCTTTTAAAGCTTGTTCTCTTTGTTCATTTGTCATACGACTTAACTCTGAACTATCAAGATTATGCCCAGGATTCCAAATTTGTGCAAAAGAAAGAAAAGCTAAAAATGTTATGAATAATACTCCGCTTCCTAAGAAAGAGTACGATGAATTAAATAATCCATCACTTACTTTTTTATTTTTGTTATTTTTATAATAAAATATACCTGTTGTTAATGCAAAGCCAGCTAATATTAAAGAAAACTGAACAAATCTATAAAATAATTCTGTATCTTGTTTTATATAAGCTTCTGTAAAAAAGAGACTTATCATTGCTATCAATAAAACAATTTCATAAAATTTCATTTGGAATATCCTTAAACTATTTAGCAATTACTTAAGGTCGGGGTATTCTTAATATCTCCTAAGACTAATTTAATTCCAACATAGTTATTAGAATAAACATTACATGAAAGGGTATAAGGTTGAGATTCTCCTTTCCTAAGTGTTCTTATTGTTTGCGAATCTGAATTTATTAAACACGAACGAGATTTATCATAACAATACATATGCAAACCTGCGGGAATTGTTTCAAAATTATCTTCATCCCTAATGGACATAACTACCCCATCGCATTTAAGATAATTTCCTTGTCTGTTGCATGAATAAGTAAAACTCCAAGTTCCTTTTGAAAATCCTAAATACTCTTGTTCTATTGTAAGTTGTGTCTCAGATTTTGCTGTATTCTCAGATTGAACAGAACCACTTCTTCCTATGAATACTGCAAAAAGAATTAGTATAACAACACCTAAACCTAATCCTATTAAAATTGATAACCCAATCCTCTTTTTTGGTTTATCACTTCTATTTTCTGGAGAACCAGAAAATTTTGTTTTTGTACCACACACTTGACAAAACTTATCATCAGCTTCTAATCTTTTTCCACATTTAGAGCAAAATGCCATGTTCAACCTTCTTAATTATTGTAACTTTTTGACATCCTAATCATACTACTTTATATTACTTTCTCTATATCTCTTCTTTTTCTTCCCTTATGTATTCTAATGCTTTTTTTCTTTTCCATTCGTGAACACCTTTTTCTCTAAATTCTACTAATAAGTTAGTATTATTAAAATATAGACCGAGAACATATACAAGTAATAACAATATTATTATAAAAAATGGGTATGCTATCCAACTTTCTCCATTTAGAATAGCTTTAAAAAAATCAAAAAAGATTAATATTAAAGCAACAAAAAAGCTAATTAGGAACGCTTGATAAATACTTAACCATCTTTTTAATTGAGATAATTTTACTTTCTTTATTGTCTCCAACATTCTTTCAGCTTTCATGTCACATTTCTGTCCTTTTTTTTAATTGTTCATTTCTTACTCGGCACTACCATAACCTTCTCAGTCTTAAATGACTTGTAGATGCCTTCCAATATATCAGTCCCAGCATATCCAGCTAACAAGCTCAATCTAGGATCAAAATTGAATACTATTCCTGTGAAAACACCAATAATCATAGCAATAGTAACAGTAATAGCCCAATATGACCATAATATCTTCCTTTTGAGAGCCAAAGCTTTCAATAGACCAACAACTCCTCTTGTCAAGCCACCTACTCCGCCTAATAATCCAGCCAAAACCAGCTCATTCATTTTTCTCCTCTTGCTCAAGGCTTGACAACAATTTTTTCAGTTTTGGCTTTAATTTTGGAATCTCGTTCTTTATTGCAGCCCAGACAAGCTTGTAATCAATCCCAAAATATGCGTGAATTAACCTATCTCTCATTCCAGCCATTGATTTCCATTGAATGCCTTTATGCTCTTCCTTTACTTTATTGGGTATATGCTTTACAGCTTCGCCAATTATCTCAAACTTCCTGATAACAGCACTTGATGTCTTTTCATCTGCCTCCAGCTCGTCAAGGGCCATATTGCCTACAAATTCCTCGATATGCTCCATAGCATCAACAATATCCTTTATGAACAGCCCATAGTTTCTTTTTTTCATACCTTAACCACATCCTTAACAATGCTGCTTTTCAATTCAGGTCTTATGCCTCTCTCTGAAACTACGTCTACCTTTATCTTAAGCTTTTTTTCTAAATAATTCCCCAATCCTACAAAATCAAAGAGAGATGCATTAGGGCTAAATCTAACAAGAACATCAACATCACTTGTCTTTTTCTGCTCGCCTCTTGAATAAGAGCCGAATATGC
>CAZSIU010000107.1:0-3588 GCA_964607225.1 uncultured Methanosarcinales archaeon
AACAAAATGGAATAAAAACAACAATTTTGAATTGGCCTCTTGACAAAAAAGAGCCGAATGCCTTAACTTATCTTCAGGAAAGGAAAATTGATTTGGTTATTAACATACCAAAAAGTTTAGAAGAGGAAGAATTGACTAATGATTACTTAATAAGAAGAAAGGCAGTTGATTTTAATATTCCTTTATTGACAAATGCTCAGGTTGCTAAGTTGTTTATCGAGTCAATTTACAAGAAAAAGATAGAGGAGTTAGAGATTAAGAGCTGGGAGGAGTATTAGGTGTTTAAACCAAAACTTTTAAATATAAGTAATACTCTTGGTATTACTATGTACAAAACAAAGATAACAAAGAAAGGACAAATTACATTGCCGAATGAGTACAGGGAAAAGCTAGACTTAAGCACAGGCTCTGTGGTGGTTGTTGACTTAAAAAAAGACCATATTCTAGTGCAAAAACCAAAATCTGACTTAGAAGAGCTTTTTGGGGCATGGTCCGATATCACAGACAAACAAGTGAAGCAAATTAAGAACATCTGGCGCGGTTGGAATGAGAAAAATATTCGTAGACTCTAATTATGCTATTGACTATTTGAGGGGTCGTGTCTATACAAAAGATTTAATAGGTAAAATCAAAAACAAGGAATTGGAAGCATATATTTCTGTAGCTACTGTATTTGAATTATATGTTGGAGCTTTTTTATCAAATAACCCAAAGAGAAAGTTTGAGGACGTAGAATCATTATTGAATTGGTTTCAAGTTGTTGATATTAACAAAGAAGTAATGTTACTGACAGCCAAAATTCACGTGGACTTGCGAAAAAGAGGATTATCGCTGGAAATCCAGGATATCATAATTGCAGCAACTTCTATATCAATGAATACAGCACTTCTTACCAACAATAAAAAACACTTTGCTAACATACAAGAAATTAGGTTGGAGTAAATACTATTACGCGTTTATAAGAAAAAGATTACCACCACTAAATAACTATTCCCTAACCCTTAAATTTAAATATCAAATACTGATTTCTGTCTTTTCAAGGGGGTCAACATTGATATCTCACAAGAAATACATGGATTTAACTATTAAGCTTGCCGAAAAGGGTAAAGGCTCAACATCACCAAATCCAATGGTGGGATGCATAATTGTAAAGAGAGGCAGAATCGTTGGGAAAGGCTATCATAAAAAAGCAGGCACAGAGCATGCAGAAATTCTAGCTTTGCAAGAGGCTGGTAAAAAGGCAATAAACTCTACAATGTATGTTAATATCGAACCTTGCTCTCATTGGGGAAGAACACCACCTTGCACAGAACGCATAGTCGAAGCCAGTGTTAGAGAAGTAATAATTGGAATGAAAGATCCAAACCCATTAGTTGGTGGTTTCAGAGAATTAAAATTTCGCGGATTAAAGACGAAAATCGGTATTCTAGAAAAAGAGGCAAAAAAATTAAATGAGGATTACATAAAATATATTAAAACTAAAAGGCCCTTTGTAATTCTTAAGATTGCAATGAGCGCTGATGGAAAAATAGCTACCTCAACTGGTAACTCAAGATATATAACGAGCAAAGAAGCAAGAACTTATGTACATCAATTAAGAACTGAAGTTGATGCAGTAATGGTAGGTTTGAATACTGTAATTAGGGACAACCCTGAGCTAACCCCTAGAATCGTTAAAGGTAAAGATCCGATGAAAATTGTTGTTGACAGCAAGCTCAAAATTCCGAAAAATTGCATTTTGATGAAGGATCCAAAAAAGCTAATAATAGCAACGACAAATAAAGCACCAAAAAATGAGATAAAAAAGCTCCAACAAAAAGGCGTAAATGTAATCATAACAAAATCAAAACAAGGAATGGTGGATTTGCAAGATTTAATGAAACAGCTTGGAAAGCATGAAATAATAAGCATAATGATCGAAGGTGGCTCTGAGTTGAATAGTTCTGCGATAAGAGAAGGTGTGGTAGATAAAATGTTAATATTTACTGCTCCTAAGCTTATCGGCAATGGGCTCGGAGCAATAGGTAGTCTGGGAATAAAAAAAATAAAAAAGGCAATTGAACTGAAAAATCCAACGTGCAAAAAGATAGGCAGAGATATGCTAATTACAAGTTATATCTAATATAAAATGACTTTCTCTAGAATTAAGGAAGCTATTGCTGATCTCAAAAAAGGTAAATTTGTACTTGTAGTTGATGATAGGCATCGTGAAAATGAAGCAGATTTAGTTCTAGCAGCAGAAAAAATAACTCCACAAAAAATAAACTTCATGATTAAAAATGCTCGTGGCTTGGTTTGTGTGCCAATGCTTGGCAAAAGATTGGACGAGCTAAAATTGCCGTTGATGGCAAAAATAAATACAGAATTTACAAAGTGTGCTTTTACAGTTTCTGTTGATGCAAAAAAAGGCACAACAGGCATTTCTGCTTTTGACAGGGCAAAAACAATAAAAGCGTTAATTGATAAGAAAACAAAGCCAAGAGACTTGGCAAGACCTGGACATATCTTTCCATTGAGATGTGATGCAAATGGCTTAGGCAAAAGAGCAGGGCATACAGAAGCAGCAATTGAATTGACAAAATTAGCCAAACTTTATCCTGCTGCTGTTATATGTGAAATAATAGGAGAAAATGGAAAAATGGCTAGAATGCCTGAATTGGAAAGAATGGCTAAAAAGCATGATTTGGAGATTATAAGGATTAGGGATTTGATTAAATATATCAAACAATAGACCAAAACCTTTATATCGTACAATTTTTCATTAATTCTTTATGGACGAATTCAAAGACGCAATTATAAAATTCCTCAAAAAAGAGACAAAAATTGAAAACATAGAATTAGAAGTTCCTCCAAATCCAGAAATGGGTGACTATGCTTTTCCTTGCTTTGTTCTTTCAAAAGAATGGAAAAAATATCCTAACGAAATAGCGCAAGAGTTAAGTAAAAAATTCAAGCCAAATGATTTAATTGTTGGTGTTAAAGTTATTGGTCCTTATTTAAATTTTTTTATAAATAAAAATAAAATTACAGAAGTAACCATAAAACAGATTCTAAAACAAAAGGACAGATATGGCTCAACCGGAATTGGCAAAGGAAAGAAAATTATTTTAGAGCATACAAGCATAAACCCAAATGCTTCTCCACATGTCGGCAGAGCAAGAAATGCATTAATAGGCGATGCAATTGTTAGAATTCTAAGATTTCAAGGCTATAAAGTTGAGGGGCATTACTTTGTGAATGATGTAGGCAAGCAGATTGCAATGCTTGTCTTAGGAGCAGAAGGAAAGAAAAATGTAAGTTTTAATGATTTATTAAATATTTACATTGAAATAAACAAAAAAATTGAAGAAAATCCTGAATTGGAAAAACAAGTTTTAGAATTATTAAATAAATTGGAAAAAGAAGACAAAGCAATAAAAAATAAATTCAAAAAAATTGTTGAAACTTGTGTTAAAGGGCAAGTAAAAATTCTTTCTGAGCTTGGCATTAAATACAATTTTTTTGACTATGAATCAAAATATTTATGGGACAAGAAAACAGATGAAACATTGAAAAGACTTGAAAAAACAGGAAAATTATTCATAGATG
>CAZSIU010000108.1:0-3568 GCA_964607225.1 uncultured Methanosarcinales archaeon
GCCGTAGGCGGATTGAATTATTTTATTTTAATTGATAATATTTTTGTTAAAGTTATCCTTTAGTTATTACCTTTTGTTCTTCTTGCTTGTGACAATAGAGCATTTTCATTAATAATTATAAATTTTCAAAAATACTAAGTTTTTGCTTTTATCCTTTTCATCCTAAAAATGTTCTCTCTTTCCATCTCTTCTAATCTAAATTGTATAAATGCTCTTATCTTTTCTAAATTTGGAATAATAATAAATTCAAGTGCATTAACTCTTCTTTTTGTTTTTTCTATTTCGTTAAGTAATTTTCTCATTGAGGTTTCAATCTCTGCTGCTAAGATTATTTTTTCAACTACTTTTTCGTAAGCAGATGCAGCCTCATCAATTGCAGATGAGCTATAAACACCATAACCTCTTTCCATAAAAGCTTTTTTTATTTCAGAGCTTTCTATTTTTGGGACTCTTACACCCATTATGTTTTTTGTTGTCAATTTAATATCTGGAATGTCTTTTATTGCCATTGCTATTGACTTAACTTTTAAATCACCTTCCAAAGTTCTTGCAATGTTTATCTTTTCCAACGCAATTTTATATTCATTAACTAACTCTTCTCTTAATGTTTTTGCTTTTTTCAGAATTTCAAAAAATTCAAGAATCAAGCCATCTCTTTTTTTCTTAAGTAAATTGTAACCACTTCTAGCTAACCTTATTTGTTTTTTTAGCTTTAATAGTTCGCTTCTTGTTGGTTTAATGTCTTGGACCATTTAATTTGACTCTGACTTGTAATACTTCTTCCTCAACTCAGGGCTTATTCTTGTCAATTCGTTTTCTGGCAATATGCCTAATAATTTCCAGCCCAAGTCAAGAGTTTCAGCAATACCCCTGTTTTCATCCCTTCTTTGCCTTACAAACTTGTCCTCAAACTCAGCTGCAAATCTTAAGAATTTTTTATCCCTTTCGCTTAAGGCTTCTTCCCCAACAATTGCAACTAAGCCTCTTAAGTCTATTCCTTCTGCATAGGCAGCATAAAGTTGGTCACTCACTTGTCTGTGGTCCTCTCTTGTCTTTGTCAATCCAATGCCTAGATTCATAAGTCTTGAAAGTGACGGCAAGACATTAATTGGCGGATATATGCCTTTCCTATGCAAACTTCGTTCTATGTAGATTTGCCCCTCTGTAATATAGCCAGTTAAATCAGGAATTGGGTGCGTTATGTCATCACTTGGCATTGTTAAGATTGGAATTTGTGTAATTGAGCCTTTCTTTCCTTTTATGATGCCTGCTCTTTCATGTATTGTAGCGAGATCTGTGTACATATAACCAGGATAACCCCTCCTTCCAGGTATCTCTTCTCTAGCAGCGCCTATCTCACGTAGGCTTTCACAGTAAAAAGTCATATCTGTCAATATAACAAGAACATGAAAATCATGCTCATAAGCAAAATATTCTGCAGCAGTCAATGCCATTCTTGGCGTGACTAATCTTTCGACAGCTGGGTCATTTGCTAAGTTCAAAAAAACAACACTTCTCTCTAAAGCGCCTGTCTGCTCAAAGTCATTTATGAAATATTGGGCTTCCTCATTCGTAATACCCATTGCTGCAAACACAACAACAAAGTTTTCTTGCTTTCCAACAACTTCTGCTTGACGAGCAATCTGCAATGCAATTTCATTATGAGGCAAGCCACTTCCAGAAAATAATGGCAGTTTTTGCCCTCTGACAAGAGTGTTCATTGCATCAATTGTTGATAATCCTGTTTGTATAAAGTCATGGGGAGATGCTCTTGAAAATGGGTTAATTGCAGCTCCAATTATATCCAATCTTTTTTCTGGAATAACCTCTGGTCCATTATCAATTGGCTTTCCAGAGCCGCTAAGCACTCTACCAAGCATGTCTTTTGAAACATTTAACTTTAAAGTGTCACCCAGAAATTTAACTCTTGTATCCACATCAATTCCAGCAGTACCCTCAAAAACCTGAACAACTACAATGTCATCGCTTGTATCTAGAACTTGTCCATTTTTAATGTCTCCATTTGGTAATGTAATCCTAACAATATCTGCATATCCAATTGGCTCTGTTTTCTCTACAAATATTAAAGGTCCAGCAACTCTTGTTATGGTTTTGTATTCTTTCATTTTTTTTAATTATTTAAAACAATTTTAGTCATTTCTTCATTTTGTTTTTCTGCAATATCCAAAAAAATATTAATCAACCTTAACCCATTTGTTTTATATTCCACTTGAGCATTTCTAAAATCTTTCAAAATTGCATTTTTATCATAGTTGTCAAACATTGAATCTTCAGCTAGCCATTTTTTAAGAATAGATTCTGTAACTTCAAGATGTCCTTGAATTCCATAAGCATTGCCAATTTTAACAATTTGGTGCCTGCAATGCTTTCCTGTGCCAAGCAATTTCATACCTTTTCCAAGCTTTACTGTTTCGCCATGCAGTTGAAATATTTTAAATGGGGATTTGATACTTCTAAAAATTGAATCATTAACACCTTCTTTTGTCAGATTAACCTCATAATAAATTCCATCATTATCTCTACAGCCAATTTCTCTCACAGGATTAGCATAAACTTCGCCGCCTGCGGCTTTAACTAATGCTTGCATTCCCAAACAAACACCAAAATAAGGAATTTTTGCAGTTAAAATTTCTCTAATTTTTTTGAGTTCATTTTGCATTTTTTGTGTTTTATCATTTGCACTATCAGGACCACCTAAAACAAAAATAGCAAAATATTTTTCAGGTTTAGGAAAATTTTTTCCTTTACTTAAATCAACAATATCAAAATTTATACCTTTTTCATTTAACACCTCCTCAATCAAACCTGTACCTTCTCTTGTAATATTTTGAACAATCAAAACTTTTTTGTTTGTCATTTTAAAATTTTAATTCCTTTTCCATCTGCTTTGTTACCTCGTCAAGCAATTTCTCATAATCTTTTACAAATTTTACTTCGCTTAGCCTGTCCTTTGCTTTTGTTGCAAGTATTTGCTGTACCCTCGTGCCGCCGTCTAATGCAGTATTTGTCAATTTTGAAAAATGTGTTATTGCTTTCATAATCAGATATGTTTTTTTAAGATCGCAATAAGTATCAATTTCATGGAATGCATTCTGCTGCAACAAAACCTCTCTTATCAGTCTTGCAACAAGTAATGTTAATTGCTGTCTTTCTGGCAATGCATCAGAACCAACTAGTTGCACAATCTCAAGCAGTTTTTCTTCTTCTTGCAGAATGCTCATCATTTCTGTAACTAATATATTCCAATCAGTTGCAATATTTTTTGCATACCATGCTCCAAGTGTATTTAGATACAAAGAATATGATGTAAGCCAATTTATGCTTGGAAAATGTCTTCTCTGAGCCAATTTAGCATCTAGTGCCCAAAATACTTTTGTAACCCTCAAAGTGCTTTGAGTTACAGGCTCTGAGAAATCTCCTCCTGGAGGACTTACAGCACCAATAATGCTTACGCTGCCTTCTTTTGTTGTTCCAAGTGGAATAACTCTACCAGCTCTTTCATAAAATTGTGCTAGTCTTGTTGATAAATAAGCAGGAAAACCTTCTT
>CAZSIU010000109.1:0-3567 GCA_964607225.1 uncultured Methanosarcinales archaeon
AAAACTGCTGGAGGAGATGAAGGCAATACAACAATTATTAAGCATATTTCTGAAAAGAAATTGACTGAGTTTTAAGAAATATTTAAATAGAAGTTTTAAATTATTTTTTATAATGGGGGCTAAAGGTTTTTTGTTCGTATTTTTTGTATATATAATAGTTATTCTAAGCGCATGTAGTGCAGATAGACCTTATGAACAACCTCAGAAAGTTGAATCGAAATCGGTGGTGGATTCTTCTGAAAAACCGAGTCAATCAGTTCAAATTGAAAAGCCAAAAATTCAAACATTTAAAGTAGGAGAAAGTGCCACAGACGGAAGATTAAAGATTACATTAAATGGTTTCAGTTTTAAGGATAAAATAACTTACACACAGAGCACTAGTTTTGGAGGAGAAGAATATAAATCAAGTTTTTACTTAAACCCAAAAGAAGGCTACCAATTCTTAATTTTAGATTTAACCATTGAAAATCTTCAAAGTGATAAGACATCTACTATAAGTTCTCTGTTGTTTTTTGATGTTTCAGATGCAGATGGTTATTCTTATGATTACAGCTTAGGAACTGCTTATTTGGACAGAAAATTTGAAGATGGAGATTTACTTCCAGGAACGAAAAAAAGAGGCAATGTTGCATTTGAAGTCCCTAAAAACCCAGTTGGTTTAAAGTTTGCTTTTAAATTTGATGTAGCAGGACAAACCGCTGTATTTGAATTAAAATAAATCTAAATTAACTTTTCATTTTAAATTTTTTTCCAAAAACTTCAACGTCTTCTCCCAAGCATCTTTAGTTTCATTCGGCGCATAATTTGCACCACTTGGGTTTGCAAAAGCATGCCCAACACCTTCATAAATATAAATTTCATTTTCTATGCCTAAGCCATCAATTGCAGTTTCAAACTTCTTTACAGAGTCAACAGGAATTGAAGTATCCAAGCTTCCAAAAATTCCAAGCACAGGCCATTTTATAAAAGAAAGTTTTGCAGGATCTGTTTCCAAATTTCCGTAATAAATTATTGTGGCAGCTAATTTTTCATTTAATGATAATTGCAAACTCATTCCACCGCCAAAACACCATCCCATTGAGGCAATTTTATCATCATCAACATTATCAAGATTTTTCAAATATTGAACAGCAGCTTTCATGTTGTTTATTGCAACACTGGGGTTATTTCTTACTTTAGAAGAAAGCTCTCTTGCCTCATTTGCATCTTTTCCAACTTTACCTTCAAACAAATCAACTACCAAAACAACATATCCTTCTGCAGCTAAGCTTCTTGCCATCTCTTTTATGTTGTCATTTAATCCCCACCATTCATGTACCATTACAACTCCTGGATAAATACCCTCTTTTTTTGGTTTTGCTAGAAAACCAACAGAATTTTCAAAATAATTCACATTCTCAGTTGTAATTCCAGAAGTATCACCATTTCTTAAAATATCAACATTTTTTATCTGGCTTGGTGCTGCCTGCTCTGCAATATGTTCTGGCTGTTGAGCGCATGAAACAATTAAAATTAAAAATACAACCAAAAAAATATTGCTAATTTTCATTTTGTTAGTGCCTTATCTCAAAATTTTTAAAGTTTTCGGGTTCTTTGTGTTTTATTTGAACATCTGTTACACTTGCAATTCCAGGACCTTTTTTAATAAATTCAATTAATTCATTTATTTTATCTTCATTGCCTTCAGCTACAACTTCAACATTTCCATCTGGAAGGTTTTTGGTATATCCCTTTAAACCAAGCTCTGTGGCCTTCCTTCTTGTATTATCTCTAAAGAAAACTCCTTGCACTCTGCCGGAAACAATGAGATGAACGCATTTCATAGAGTATGGTTATTTTTGAATTTTATATACTTTATCATTTCTTTTCTATATTGTAAATAACCACTGGACACTGGACATGCTTGGCTGAAATATTTAAAGCCAAACATTCATTAAAATTTCGGCAGGAAAAAAGGAGTGTTTGAAATCGCTCTTTTCACCCCCATTTCCTGCTTTTAATATTAAAGGTGAGTAAAATGACAAATTGTATATCGTGTGGCAAATCAACAAAAACTTGGAATCGTATATGTAGGCAATGCTACAAAATGAGGAGAATGGCACCAGCTACTATCCCTCAGCCAATAGTTGCAAAAAAATTCATGAGCTATATGGGGATCAATGGTTGGAAATAAAATAAAAAATCAAAAGGTGACCTAAAATGGAACTAAGCAATGAGTTTATAGAAGATTTGTTTTTGCAACAAATCAAGGAACTGACAATAAGGACAAACAAGCAATTGAGAAGCTTTGATGCTCAATGCAGTGGTGTAAATATAAAATGAGGTGATTTTTATGAAAGAAAAATATGAAGATGAAGAAGATTTTTACAATGTTGAGTATTTGGAAGAATATGTGGAAGATGATGAAATAAATGCAGAGGAAGAAGGCTTTATGATTGGGTATTTGCAATAAATTTTTTATTGTAACACAAAATTTTTATACTATTTTCTTTTTGCTGTGATTTATGCGCATTTTAAACGTCGATGAAATTAAGTTTGAAAAACAACCAATTATTGATTCAATAATAAGAGGTTCTGTTTTTATTCATCCAACTGACACAATTTATGGAATTGGTTGTAATGCCCAAGATTCAAAAACGGTAAAAAAAGTAAGAAATCTTAAAGGAAGAGCAACAAACCCATTCTCTGTTATTGCACCATCATTGGAATGGATTTATGAAAATTGTATTGGTACAAAAGAAGCTGAGGAATGGCTAAGCAAATTGCCTGGTCCTTACACTTTAATATTAAAATTAAAAAAAAAGTGTGTTGCAAAAGAGGTAAATCCAGGATTAAATACATTAGGAATTAGAATTCCAAACCACTGGATAAGAAAGCTTGTTGCGGAATCAGATGTGCCAATTGTTACAACATCTGTCAATAGAGCAAATGAAGATTATATGACTTCCCTTGAAGATTTAGATCCAACAATTAAAAGTGGCATTGATTTTGTTATTTATGAAGGTAAAAAAGAAAGCAAGCCAAGCAAAATAATTGATTTAACTGAAGCTGTAAGGGTTATTGAAAGATAAGTTTTTAAACCAATTCTCTTTATTATGTATCATGGAAAAACAAGATAAGACAAAGCTAAGAATTCTTGCAGCAGGCGACATTCATGGCGACACAAATCAGGCCAAAAAGCTTGCTGAGCAGGCAGAAAAGGAAAGCGTAGACTTAGTTGTTTTATGCGGAGATTTAACTTATGCAGAAAGCTCAACAGAGGGAATTATAGGTCCTTTTGTCAAGAAAAACAAGAAAGTTATTTTGATTCCAGGCAACCACGAGACTGTTGCAACCGCTGATTTTCTGGCTGAACTTTATGGGGCAACTAACCTGCATGGCTACTCGATTAAATACAAGGACGTTGGCTTGTTTGGATGCGGTGGAGCAAATATTGGGTTGTTCCAGCTTGGCGAAGATGAGATTTTTGAATTGATAAAAAAAGGCTATGAAAGGATTAAGGATGCAAAGATGAAGATTTTAGTAACCCATGTGCATCCTAGCGGCTCTTTAATGGAGAAATTTTCA
>CAZSIU010000110.1:0-3511 GCA_964607225.1 uncultured Methanosarcinales archaeon
GCTCAACATTAAAAACGCCATTACCTTTCCAGACGCCTTTAATGATTAGCATAGCTCCAATCACTGGTGGAACTCCTGCTGTATAGGAAATTGCCTGTGATTTAACTTCCTCATGGCATTTGGCATGGTCGCAGACATTGTAAATGTAGATTTTTTTGCGTTTACCATTTTTCATGCCATCAAATACGCAGCCTATAACAGTCTTACCTTTATAATTTGCACTTAAGGAACCTGGATCAGGCAATAAAGCCTTGAGGAATTTCAAAGGAACAATTTTATTGCCTTCAAATTCAATTGTGTCAATTCTTGTCATTCCAATATTCTGCAATACCCTTAGATGTGTCAAGTAATTATCAGAAAAGGTCATCCAAAATCTTATCCTCTCCAGCCCTTTTATGTTCTTTACTAATGATTCCAATTCTTCATGGAAAAGCAAATAACTTTTCTTAGCTCCAACCTCCGGATAATCAAAATCAATGTTGAATTCCAAAGGCTTTGTCTCAATCCATTTTCCTTTTTCCCAGTATCTGCCATTTTGGGTTATCTCTCTTATATTTATCTCTGGATTGAAATTTGTTGCAAAAGGATGGCCATGAGAACCTGCATTGCAGTCAAGAATGTCTATGGTGATAATTCTATCGTAAAGCTTTTTTTGTGCGTAAGCGCAAAAAGCGTTTGTTACGCCTGGATCAAATCCACACCCAAGCAATGCCATTACACCCTTACTCTTAAACCGATCATGATAATCCCATTGCCATTTGTATTCAAACTTTGGCACATCTATTGGCTCGTAATTGGCTGTATCGATGTAATGGACTCCTGTTTCTAAACAAGCATCCATTATTGACAAATCCTGATAAGGCAAAGCCACGTTTATTACAACATCAGGTTTAACTTTTCTAATCAATGCTGCTGTTTGTTGTACATTGTCTGCATCTACCTGGGCAATTTCTATAACTCTTCCAGTTTTTTCCTTCACATCTTGCTGTATCTTTTTGCACTTATCAATATTCCTACTAGCCAGGGTTATTTTAGAGAAAACATTAGGAACCTGAGCACATTTATGTGCAACTACGTTTCCTACACCGCCAGCTCCAATAATTAAAACACTTCCCATCTTTCTCGTCTATTGCATATTTTATGTAATTAAATAAAAAACATTTATTTTTAAATTTTTCTTTGTTTAAGTTAGGTTACTATTATTTTGTGAAATAGAAAAAACATATGTTTTATATATTCTTTCTGGGTTAAATTTTTTCTTGAAATAGAATAGTGACTTTTCAGAGCCGCCTAAATCGACATGAGTATAGCCAAGCTTCTTCAAATGAAGCAAATCATTCAGGTTTACAAAATCTCCCAAGTCCTTGTGGCTATAGTTGAATATGCCGATACCGCAATAAAAGATTCTGCTATTTGGTACCATCCAGCCGCAGGAAAAAGAACATACTTCTCCATCCAAACAGACAGCTCTCAAAACATCAAAACCCTTGAAATTATTATTGATTACATTGACATAATAATTATAATTGGCCCTGTCCCTTGGGTATCTTTTCTTTGTCCATTTGAAAAGAATACTTTTCAATATTTCTTTATTGATTCTTTTGGGATTTTTTATCTCAATCTTGAAGGATTTGTAGAATCTATTATTTATATTTCGGAGTTTTTTCCATTTCTTGCCGCTCAATTTTTCATCAAGCTTATCCAAGTTATAGATTGGCCAATACAATGAGTAATTAATGTTGAGTTTGTACGAATCTTTTAATTCTTCAAAAATTTCTGATTTAAAATCCTCAGGAGTTTCAATAAAAACTTTTTTTGATTTTTTTTCTTTAGTTGCCCAATCTAGAAATTTCAAGAGCATATCAAGTCTTTCTTTAGGCGGGGCAAAAACTCCATTTTCAACACGCCATGTATTATTTTTTTTGTTATAGAATGCTATTATGCCTCTTTTTTGCCCAAAATCAAAAAAAAGGCATTTTCTGTCAACAGTTTGCAGATAAAAATAATTATAATAATTGTGTTCTGGAGAAAATCCGTATTTGTTTATTGCATTAATGACTTTTTGTTTTGCTCTTACAATATCATTGTAAATTTTCATGGTTTAAGCTGCCATTTCATAAACTTTAATAGCATGTCTTTATCAAATTCCCACATGTTTTTCCAATGATCTGATGTTGCGCCAAACTCAATGAATCGAGCTTTTTTGGCTATTGCACTTTTAATGTCCAAGATTGTCATAAGTTTTCCGAGATTTGGTATTCTTTGATAATTAGAGCTGCCTATTAAAGCATAGTACCTGCCATTAAAAACAGCTCCAATGTCTACTGCTTCCACTTTATTATTAATCCCTACACTTATCATGTCCAAGATACCCTTTTCACCTAACAACTTAATCAGATTGTATATGCCATTTGTAATTGTTTTGTCATTAAATTTTGAATCATCCTCAAATCGTTTAATATTTAACTCAATAAGTCTTTTAAAGTCTTTAATTCTATTTGAATAAATTTCATACTCTGGGATATTATTGATTTCATATCTTAAGTTTTTCTGCCTTTTCTTGCCCAATGAACTGAAATATGTCTCAAAGCTGTAATCATATCTTGAGAGGTCAAGATAATGTGTGTACTCGTCATCTAAAAATTTGTAATAGTTACCTTGTTTTGGGTCTAAACCCTCTATATAAGTATTTTCTGGGCATTGTTCAAGAAAATCTGGAAGTTTAGTCTTGTCCTTAATATAAAATGAATTTCTTTCTGCAGTAAACCAGCCGCCAAAATAATTGTACTGATTTTTACGCTTAATAAAAACTAAAGGGACAAATCCTTCTACTCCATCATTGTTATAACCAACAATAAAGTGTGGCTCATGCTCTCTCTTATCAAAAAAGCAAACCCTATAAGCCCAAACATCAAATAGTCTTTCATTTGGACTAAATGATTGCCAAAGCGCTTCGCACTCAGCAATATTTTTGCATATTTTGAAGTCCATTTTGGAATGTAAAGCAATTTCCGCCTTTAGTAAGTAGAAAAACTATCTAAGCTGGCTCAAAATAACTTTTCGCTGAAAATCTACCCCCCTTTTTAATATGCTCTTTTCATACTTCGTAGCTTCAAAAGCTTGGGTAAGATACTCTACAGCCATTTCAGCATCAAACCCTCTACAAGAGAATATATCCATAAAAACATAATCTTGGTCTGGGAAAGTATGTACACTTATATGGCTTTCTGCAATCATAATAAACCCAGAAACACCTTCTGTGTCATTTGCAAACTTATCAAGCCACTTGACAACATAAGGCAGAGTCATCTTTGTCATGCCTATTTTGTCAGGCAGTTTGTTTAGAATGTCGTACACCAAGGTTACAGACGCAAGCTTTCTTTTGTTGCACCCTGATGCATCGATAGTAACGTGCAATCCAAATTCGCTCATTTTGTATTCACGGTTTGAAAATACCTCTTTTCGAATTTTAAAATAATTATAAAGGTAGTATTTAAATCTTTTCTTTTTT
>CAZSIU010000111.1:0-3457 GCA_964607225.1 uncultured Methanosarcinales archaeon
AATATCATACCTCCTATTATAGCTCCTCTAATATAATTTCTCATTTCCTCTCCCAAACAATTATATTATTTTTCATAACTTTTTTTATTCTATGCAATGGAATATTTGTTTCTTCTTCATTGTCCAAAACCATAAAAGAACCTTCCAGTTTTTTAATCTTTGTGTAAGGAATTCTTATTAATTTGTTTAAAATCCTGTCATGATAAAAAATCGCATAATCACTTGGATTCTCTCTTTTGTCCCACTTTATTTTGTTGAGCAAATGTTGAATTGGTGTCATTTATTCTATTCAGTTCCTCTTTTTATCAACTCGTTCAATTCTTTTCTTTCTGTGAATACCCAAAGAATTCCCTTTGTTCCAATAATTATTTTTCCGCTCAATTGCAAGTAATCCAATATTTGAAGCAAAGTTTGGTGCATTACTTTTTTGGGCAGTTTCTTTTTCAATCTTGCCAGTGTCATTAATTCTCCGCTTTTTAATACATCTTCAACCATTAAAATAGTATTCAATGTAGGGGAATGGGCTATTTTTTCTCTTTCTTTAAGTTGTGTTGTTTGAGACATTTTATATACCTAAAATATATATAGTTATACTTAATAAGTATATACTTATATATAAGCTTTTTTGTTTTACATTGACTAATAAGTAGGAGAATTAATTGTTGAGTTGGATTGGGAGTATTAAAAGAAAAAGAATATTTATACAATTATTTAATTGTTCTGAATTCTCCAATCTCTTTCATTTTTCTTACATTATCCCAAGTAAAATATTTTCCATTCATGGCAATATAAACACCATGAGGTAAAGATTGCACAAAAGCCAAGGCACTACCTAAATTGAATAGTCCATCAGAACTGCCAAAAGTATACGGCACCATAGCACCAGTCAATACAATAGTTTTATCTTTAATATCCTTACCTAAAACTTCTGCAGTTTCTACCATTGTGTCAGTTCCATGTGTTATTAGAATTTTATCTTCTTTAGATTTCTTACAGGTTTCTAAAATAAGTTGTCTATCCGAATCTGTCATCTCCAGACTATCTATTAACATTGCAGTTCTTATTTTGGTATCAAGTTTACATCTACCAATTTTCAACATCGAGTCTAAATGTGTTTCTTTAAAGAATAAAGTCCCATCTAATTCGTTAAACTCTTTGTCAAATGTTCCTCCAGTAACGAAAATTTTAATTGTCATAAAGTTATATTTTTATTGGACTTAATAAATATTTTGTTAATACCAAAACAATAGTGCCATCATATTTCAATACAAAAACGCTCCTTCATCGCTTCTTTCACTTATTTCTCCAGCATAATTAGTAAGCATCATTTCTTTTACTTCTTCAATAGTTTTTGCTTGAGGCAGCACCCAGCCGAGCTTTATGTAAGCTGTCTCTGGCAGCATATCTTCCGCAAAAATGCAGTTTAATTGAACAGAAAGCTTTCTTAAGTTTGTATAAACATAGGGATGAACCCTGCCGTATATTGTCTGACTGGCAATAACAACAGGCACACCATTATCGATAAGCTCCTTTATTTTTTTCATAAGAGAATATTTTGGATTGATTGTTGGAACATGCCCAAGCGCAGTTGCAGCAATAACTATTCCTTTATATTTTTCCTTTCTATAATAATCAAGAATTTCGGGATTCATCCCGGGATAAATATAAACAAGTGCTGTTTTAGGCTCAAATTTATCAACAACAGCAACTTTATCATTATTTATTTTTTTATAATTATGATTTAAAATCTCGATATTCCCGTTTTCATAAACTTTTGCCAAAGGCAGCTCATTTATCGGCCTGAAAGCGTCTCTTCTGGAACTATGCATTTTTCTGACTTTTACTCCGCGATTTAAAATACAATAATTATCATCACTAGTTCCATGCATGCAAGTAACAACAACAGCGCCATCAAACTTTGAAGCTGCATGAACAGCGCAAAGTAAATTTGAAAAAGCATCTGAAGAGCCTCTGTCAATGCTTCTTTGTGCAGCTGTAAAAACAACTGGCTTGTTCAAATTCCTTAGAAAAAAAGACATCGCTGCTGTTGAAAAATGCAATGTGTCTGTTCCATGAGTTGCAACAACTCCAGCAACTTCATTGTCATTAAGTTCCTTTGCAATTCTTTTTGCCATTAACTGCCATTCTTCTGGAGCCATATCCTCACTCATAATGCTTATTACCTTTTCTGCTTTCAAATTTGCAATGTGTTCAAGCTCTGGCAGCATTGCAACAAAATCTTCTGCTGTGTAATCTGCATAAACCCCACCTGTTTTGTAATCTACTCTTGAAGAAATTGTTCCACCAAAAGATAAAATTGGAACTAAAGGTAATCCCTTTTTATGCTTCAGCTTTATTTTTTCTTCTTTTTTCTTCTCATATTTTTTAATAACCTCAATTTTTTTTATTCTCTTTTCATCTACCCCAATGTTATAGCCATTATCAAGCTTCACAATAACAAATCCTTTCTCAAAAATCTCAGGCCTTGGCATCAGAATTCCTTCATAAGTTTCTTCATCTGTATAAACTTTGACAATATCACCATATTCTGGTTTCATAGTTAAAAAGATAGAATAAGTTTATTTAAAGGTTTTGATGAATTTATTAAACTATTATTTATTAACCCAATTATAAACTAATGCAAAAACAATGCCCCAGACTAAACCCCCAATAAACAATACAATCACTCCAATCACAAAAGCATCAACAGTTATTACAGCAGGTTGTACAGAAATCATATTGTAAGTTATCTTTTTTGCAAGATTAACTATAAAACCAGGAAATAACCAAACAATAACGGTACGGATTGTATAAATAACTGCTAAGAATACGCCCAAAATTAATCCAATTGTTAAAGGTTTTAGTTTTGGCATTTGATTATTTGAGTTGAATATTTATTTTTTCAATCTGCCTTCGGCCAATCTAGTGCTCGGTTTTGCTGTTCTGCCAGTGAGTTGTGAGGCTCGTGCCTCACTCGCCAGCTACCCGCAAAACCTCGCCTATACATCTAAAACCCAAATATTTATATATAACTTATTCAACAAAATGCTTGTGCACTTAAAAGAGGCATGTAAATGAGAAAAGGACAAAGCATTTCTATCAACACGATTATTGTAGCTGCAATTGCCTTGGCTGTACTTGTAGTTTTGTTTGCAATATTTACTGGAAGATTAGGAGGGTTTACAAAAGGCGTGCAGGAAACTGATACTTGCGCTCAGAAATGTTCTAGCTTAAATATGAACCCTGGCGAACACCCAAGAGACGAAAACACAAAATCTTGCACTCTAGGGCAGTATATTGCTGGAACTTATGTTGACGGCAGATATGGATGCTGTTGCGTGCAAAAATAGAGCAAAAAATAAATATTTATATACTTCTGTTTTAAATGATTAACTATGTTCAAGACACAAAAAAATCATAGATTTTCCGTGCACAGAAAATTAAAATTTTCTCGGAA
>CAZSIU010000112.1:0-1961 GCA_964607225.1 uncultured Methanosarcinales archaeon
GGCACCTCCACAGGTGGCGCCTCAACACTTGGCACAGTTTCAGGAGTTGTTGTGGCTTCTGGCACTAGAACCGGAGCAGCTACGCTTTGAAGCGAAGCCTGCCATGCAGCATCCGCTACTGCCTCTTCAATCTCACGTGCCTCGCGGCGAGCCACGTCTTCCTCGTTATTCCTCGCAAGCTCAAGCATCGCATCCCTTGTTTCTTGCGCAGCTCTAAGCGCTCCTTGGGCTGTAGCAAGATCGGTTGGAGAAGAAAGTGGGTCCGCTTCAAGGTTAGCAACCTCTTTCTTCTTCTCTGATATAACAGCAGACATCTGGCTCGCAGCAGAACGGGCACTTGCAGCTATTGCTTTGGCAGACTGGCCAACGCTCGCTATTTCGGCGCGATGCCCGGTTGGATCGATCTTGTTAACCGGATCGTTGTTTGCATAGACGTACTCGTTCTGACTAACTAGATCAAGCAAGCTTCCTGCAAGCGGATCCTTCTGCAGGAACCGGCCAAGAGACGGGTCGTAGGTACGAGGTCCAAGGATATAGAGTCCTGCTTCGGCCTCATAGTACCCAGAGGCGAAGTAGAAGTCGGTAAGGCTGGTGTCGGTAGACTGGGGGGTGCCCCATGCGTCATACGAGAAGCGCGCGACAACCTCAGAGCGGCTATCCGTGAGCGCGACTACGCTGCCCTTCGCGTCGAGAATAACCGAGTAGACGGCTTGATCCCGGATAATGGCAATCAGTACTCCCTTTGGGTCATAGACGTACTGCCTGAGCACGGTTCCGCTCTCGTTCAGTACGCGGGTAAGATTCTTTCCTTCGTACTGGTAGCGTTCAATACGATTTCCAACTGACTTCTCAACACGGCGATTCAACGCGTCGTAGGTATAGCGAATCTGCGTACCGTCTGGTAGCTCGATGGCAGCAATAGCGCCGCGCCCAGTGTAGCTAAGCGTTGTCGCACCTCCCTTGGAGTCGCGTATGGCTACAACGTTCCCGTTGTTGTCGTACTCGTAGGACTTTGTCGCGTCGCCACGCGCAAGCGAGAGGAGGCGGTTCCCTTCGTACGTGTAGGAGCCCTCACCTCGAGTATCCTTGCTACTGAGTCGGTTGCCGTGCTCGTCATAAACGTAGGTGCCAGTGCCGCTTAGAAGCTGGCCGCGAGCATCGTATTCGTAAGACTCTGACTTCCCGTTCTCAGTCCTACTCGTCCAGCGTGTGTTAGCGCTATCGAATCCGTAGCTAATGTCGGACAATAGCAATCCTTGCGCGCTCGTCACTGTTTTTCCAATCAAGGCATCAGCCTTAGCGTCGTAGCGATACTTCGTAATCTCACCCTTCTGGTTCTCTGTTTCGGTGAGGTTGTCGAGTGCATCACGCGTATTCCACACCACAATGCTCTCTCCAGGTAGAGCGGGAGCTGCCTCAGGGAGTACTTCAACAACTTCTTCTGCGAGCGCACGCGCCATGAACGGCGCTGCCCATGCAAGTACGGTTCGTAGTGGAGCAGTGAGGAACGATACGATCTCTTGAACAGCGGTAACCGGTGCCTCCACGCTCGCTGCAGGACTAACGGGAGCAGGAACAATCTCAACGGCTGGCGCCGTAACTTCAACGGCAGAGCTTGCCTGGGGCTCAGGAACGATATCCAAGACCGCAGGGGTCGTGCTTGGAGCAAGAGGAACGCTCTCTACCACAGGCACCACTTCAACGGTAGAACTTGCCTGAGGTTCGACAGATATAGGGGCTGGAGTGCTTGTTGCGATTGGCTGCGAGATAAGGACAGCGGGTGCTATGCCCGCAACCGACACTGCAAAGGCTTCAAGATTGTTCCGGTCGTCATACCCGAACGACTCCTCTTGTGCCACTTTCTCTTCGTCTGCGTAGGCGCGCGCGACAAATCGGGATAGTCCCTCTAAGTGCACGAGTGCAAGGAAACGCGTAACACCCGATACCGCTTCAGAGGTAAC
>CAZSIU010000112.1:2061-3423 GCA_964607225.1 uncultured Methanosarcinales archaeon
TGCTCTGCGGCTATAACCGTCTCCGGCACGGAAATCCGCGCGAGACGTGCCTTCTTTGCGGAGGGAGTTGCGACAAATGCGCTACTCGTTGCTACTGATTGATCTAAAGAAATGCCCGCCACGAGTGGAGCGGGTTCAGATGAGGAAACAGATTCTTGCACACTTGGTACGAACTCCGGCACAGGCTCGCCAGCACGGTACCGCGCAACTATGGGCGCGGGCTCATAACCGCTCGAGTTGTATGCTTGTTTGGCGTTCTCGACGCGCTCAACAGGGGCAGGATTGCTAAAAGGAGGAAGCGGAGCAAGAACGAGCGCGCCGATGATGGCTACGCCTAGCGTCTTGGTTGAAACAGTGCCCAATGCCCGGATGATGCGCGTGCGCATATTCGTGTTCTTAGTGATAACGGCAGAACCGCTGACCGAACGCGAATGAACAATGCCCTATATCGGCACTATAGTTCCTGTGCTTACGTTGTCAAGCTCCGCGACCAATAAACAGCCCTGTTCTTTTGGTAGCTGTCTTAGCCAGTCTTAGGTGTTTGTCCGCGGTCGGTGAGGAACACAGCAATTGCATCAAAGTTCTTGCGCCATGCGTCCGCCCGCTCTATCTCAGGGTATTCAGTAAATGCTCGCGGCTCGCCTGCCAGAGCCAGAACTCCATTCCATCCTCCGTGATTGTCAGGAACCTCTATATGCTCCTTGATATGAATTTCAACTTTATATGTAAAGTCTTTAAAGAAACCGCTTGGCTCTGCATATGCAGCTGAAAGTTCAAAGTAGCCCGTTCTGTCGGGAGCTCCTGAGAGGAGTTCCAAAAGCTTCTCAGCCGGCATCATTCTTTCGATGTATTGCGTATAGGGTCCTGGAATTCCGAGGTGCCGAATGAAAAGACTGTGGTCCTCGCGTATCGCAGGGTGCTGATAGTCACGCGCGGCTTCAAGTGCAGCGATTCGTGCTATTTCTGCGCTTGTATCCGCTTGTATCTCAGGATAGTCACGATCAACGGGTAAAAGTGATATGCCAGTATTCTCAAAGCTTCTACTTGCTGCCCGAATCTTTTCCTTGTTTTGTGTAACGAGATACAACATTTTGTATTGCTAATTTCTGCCGATGGGTGATGAGAAAAAGCTGTGTCTCCCACACAACTATATCCTTAAGAAGGCTGAACTATCGCTCATAGAGCATTTATTCTAATCATCTCTCCTATCGTATTGAGAAAGCCGTGCGTAAAGCGTTCCGGACGAGTTTTAATCTCCTCCAAGACGTCCGCTACAGTCATTTTCTCCAGCGATGTGACCTCCTCGGTTCCTTCAAAGATCCAATCGTTAGGAGCAACTGCTTCATAGAGTGCCCAGTAATG
>CAZSIU010000113.1:0-3423 GCA_964607225.1 uncultured Methanosarcinales archaeon
TCTTCTGTAACAACTTTCATGTTATTTTTTATGTTGCTTAAAACAGTCGGCTTAAAGAAATAGCCTTTTCTTTCCAATTTTTTTCCTCCTGTCAAAATCATTGCACCTTTGCTTACAGCATCATGAACTTGAGCTTCAATTTGCATTAAACCATCTTTATTAACTAAAGGCCCAACATCAGTTTTCATGTCCATGGGTTCATCAACAATTAATGCATTTGTAGCTTCTGCGAATATTTTTGAGAACTCACCAGCAACACTTTTTATTACAATAAATCTTTTAGCAGCAATGCAGCTTTGCCCCGAGTTAATTGTTCTTCCTGATACAGCATTTTTTGCTGCAATCTCAATATCTGCATCGTCTAAAATAATGAAAGGGTCTGAGCCGCCTAGCTCAAGAACAACTTTTTTCAAGTTAGCTCCTGCAAGCTCTGCAACTCTTACTCCTGCACTTGTGCTTCCTGTCAAGGAAACTCCTTGAATCAAATCAGACTTTATCAGTTCAGCAACAGATTCATGATTTGTTATTATAGTTTTAAAAACATTTTCCGGAAAGCCAGCTTCTCTAAATGCTTCTTCAATAGCAAGCGCACATTGAGGCACAATATTCGAATGCTTTAGAATTGATACATTTCCAGCAATTAAAGTTGGAATTCCAAAGCGAAATGCTTGCCAAAATGGAAAATTCCAAGGCATAATTGAAAGTATGCATCCAAGAGGCTCAAATGCAACTAAATGCTTTTTTCCATCTGCTTGCACAGTTTCTTCTTCAAGCCATTTTGCTGCATTGTCTGCATAAACTTCAGAGCTCCAAGCGCATTTCTCGATCTCTGTCAAAGACTGCTTTATTGGCTTACCCATCTCTAAAGTCATTAGCTTAGCATATCTCTCTTTATTGTTTCTCAGAACTTTTGCTATTTTTCTAAAATAATCAGATCTTTCAGAAATATCAAGCTGTTTCCATTCATTAAAAGCAGCATGAGATTTTTTTGCAGAGTCAAGAACTTTATCTTTTGGCATTATTTCATGCTCTGCAATTACTTCTTCTGTTGATGGATTAATTGTTTGGAATTTCATTTTCAAGATATATCTTACATTATTAGTTTTTGTGATGTTTTTATTAATGTCAGAAATCGCAATCGATTTCTGAGCATTCCCAAAAACCGAGAGTTGTGAGCGAGTAGCTCACTCGCATCTCACTGGTTTTTGATAATTTGAATTTAATGTCGTCTTTGATGTTCTTATTATTCTCTCGACGCACTAATTTTAAATTTTTCAACAAAAACAAATAACCCCCGGATTTATAACACTCTTTTCTTCAATAACTGGGATGTAGTTAAAAACTTTGCCCCTTTTTGCTTGAATAAAGCTAAATCCTTTTTTTCATTTTTCTTGAAAACTGGTTTTATAGCATCTTTTATTACATATGTTTCAACACCCATCTGTCTTAAACCTAAAACAGCTGCTTTTACACAATAGTCTGTTGCAACTCCATAAACATAAGCCTTTTTTGTTCCCTTTAAAATTGACTTTAAATTTGGATTTGAGAAAGCAGTGTATTTCTGTTTTTCAATCAGCAGTCTATTTTTTTGTTTTAACTGTTTTATTTTTTTGTTATTAAGTTTTTTATTTGGTGCAATAACAATATTACTTAATCTTGTTTCTGGAATCTTTTTTTGTCCTAGAGTACCTGCCATGCAATGTGGTGGAAAAGTCTTAGTGGCTATCTCCCAATCACTCATTTTATGATTGTCGGCAGAAGCAATAACAGAAACATTTTTTTTCCTTGCTAACTGTGTTATTTTCTTTAGATTTGGTATTATTTTCTCTGCATCAGGCACATATAGCTTGCCGTCTTTGCGCATGAAATCGTATTGAGTGTCAACATCAAAGAATATGAAGTCTTTCATAGAAGGAAAAAATGAATATTGTTATTTAAACTTTTTGTTGAAGGGTTTTATTTAATTTCTTAGTCAATCTCTTTAACTCGGAACTTATCTCTACCTTATATTGAGAAGCATTTTTAAGTTTTTTATATTTTTCAGGCAACTTTGATAAATTTTCTTTTGTTTTATTTCTTATTTCTTCCAATGAAGGTAATTTGTAATTGATCTTACCATTTTCCATAACTTTTACTAATAATTTCTGTACATTTATTTTTTCGTCCCTAAGAGCTAAAATATCTTTTACATGGTTTCCATTTTCATCAACAATCCTGTAAACCTGTTTTATTCCTGGATAAGTAACTTTTCCTTTGCTTAATTTCATTGTTGGCAATAACTTTCCACCATTGCTTAACTCAACCAATTTATAAACAACATCACAGTAAGGAGCATCTTTAGAAACACCCATTGCAGTGCCAACCCCAAAAGCATCAATCAAAGCTCCTTTTCTTAGTAATTCTTCAATTTTGTATTCATCTAAATTGCCGCTGCCAAAAACTTGAACATATTTTAAATTTTTTTTGTCAAGAATTTTTCTTGCCGATTTGCTTAATGCAACTAAATCTCCACTGTCAAGCCTGATTGCTTTTAACTTATGTCCTTGTTTTTCAATTTCTTTTGCAACAAATGAAGCTTTTTCAACGCCTTTTAATGTATTGTAAGTATCAACTAAAAATGTTGAAGTGTTTGGAAATGTTTTTGAATAAGCCTCAAAGCTTTTTTCTTCATTCTCAAAAGCCATTACAAAGCTGTGAGCCATTGTGCCATATATTGGAATTTTGAATTTCATGCCTGCAAGAACATTTGAAGTGCCCACACAGCCAGCAATATAGCTTGCTCTTGCAACCTTCATTCCAGCATCTGTACCTTGAGTTCTTCTTAATGAGAAATCAACAATTGGCTTTTGCTTTGCAGCATAAACTACTCTTGAAGCTTTTGTTGCAATTGTTGTTTGTAAATTTATTGCATTCAACAAAAATGTTTCAACAATTTGTGCCTCAATTATTGGAGCAGTTACACTTATTACAGGCTCATTTGGAAAGAAAACAGTTCCTTCTGGCAATGCATAAACATCTCCACTAAATTTAAATTTTTTTAAATAATCTAGAAAATCATTTTTGAAAATTTTTTTTGATTTTAGAAATTTGATATGCTCATCACTTAATTTAATATTTTTCAAATAATTAAGAGCATCTTCCAAGCCTGCTGCTATAAAATATGATCGATTTTCTGTTAATTGTCTAATAAATAAATCAAATGTAGCAGTATCATTAATTTTATTGTCAAAATAACTAGCACACATTGTAAGTTCATACAAATCCGTCAATAAGGCAAAATCTTTTTCATTAACCATATAGAAAAATATAGTTGCAAATTTGTTTATAAAGTTTGTTTTTGTAGAAATAGAATAAAAAATAAATGAACTTACTCCCTCAACATATTCTCATATTCTTCTTCTTCAGCAACTTCTTCAGCAAGCA
>CAZSIU010000114.1:0-3406 GCA_964607225.1 uncultured Methanosarcinales archaeon
TCTTTTTTCTTCACCCTTGTTTCTTGAATTTTCCCAGACCTTATGCTTTGATAAATGGAATCCTCTAATGGCCCAACAACAAAGAAAAAATGGTTGTGCTTATTTGGAGTTTTGCCCATCACTTCAGGCGATTTTTTCGTTATACACTCTCTAAAAACCACAATAGGATCAGATGTTTGAACATCAACAAACTTTTCTGTTCTTATTCTGTTTTCTATAACCTCTAAATGCAATTCACCCATGCCATGCATTAGATGCTCTCCAGTTTCTTCATTAATTTCTATTTTAACAGTTGGGTCCTCTTTGCCAACCATCCTTAGCACTTCAATCAACTTAGGCAAATCGCTTGGCTTCTTTGCTTCAATTGCTTTTGTGACAACAGGCTCAAATATATGGGTTATTTGCTCAAATGGTTCAGTTTCATGTTCTGTTATTGTTTCACCAACATAGCTTTTAATTCCAGCAACTCCAATTATATTGCCTGCAGGCACATTATCAACAATTTCTCTTTTTGCACCATTATAGATAAAAACCTGCTGAACTCTAGAGTTTTGCTTCATTCTGTTCAAGTAAACTTCTGTACCTTTTTTCATTGTGCCAGAAAATAAGCGTCCAGCAGAAATCTCACCAGCTTGCTGGTCAATAACAATTTTTGTAATGATAAAGAAAATGCCAGAATTTGAATCACATTTTATTAAGCCTTGTCCTTCTCCACTTTCCAAGTCACCTTGCCATATTCTTGGAATCCTGTAAGGCTGTGCTACTAGTGGATTCGGCAAGTGTCTTACAACCATGTCCAAAACTATTTCATGCAAAGGTGCTTTATCGGCTAATTCTGTATATTTGCCTTCTTGTTTGTATGCTTCTATCACATCCTTAAATGTAATCCCCTTTTTTTGCATGTATGCAATAGACAAAGCCCATTTGTGGAATGCAGAGCCAAAACAAACAGAGCCATCTTGAACATTTACTTGCCATTTATCACCATAGCCTTTTGGAGCAATATCCATAATAAGTTTGTTGACATTTGTAATTATCTTGACAAATCTTTCCTGCATTTTTTCAGGAGTCAATTGCAATTCTTTGATCAATCTGTCAACTTTGTTGATAAAAAGAACAGGCTTGACTAATTCCCTTAAAGCTTGCCTAAGCACAGTTTCTGTTTGAGGCATTACTCCTTCAACACAATCAACTAAAACAATTGCCCCATCTGCTGCACGCATTGCTCTTGTTACTTCTCCTCCAAAATCAACATGTCCAGGAGTGTCAAGAAGATTAATCAAGTACTCATCATTTTCATAATTGTGAACCATAGAAACAGCTGCAGTATCAATTGTAATGCCTCTTTCTCTTTCATCTTCATGGAAGTCAAGCTTTAAAGCTTTTCCAGCTTCTTCCTTTGACATCATTCCAGCGCCTGCAAGTAAATTGTCAGAAAAAGTTGTTTTGCCATGGTCAATATGTGCGCAGATTGCGATATTCCTTATATGGTCAGGCTTCTGCATTATACGCATAACCTTGTCAACCATTTTTTCTGCCATAATTTTTTACCTCCATAATTTATAGATAAAATAAGATATCAAAGAATTTTTAGGATATTTTTAAATGTTTAGATTTGGTTTATTAAGAACCTCTTTTTTTCTTTTAATAAGAGACTCAGCTATAGGCATCAAATCAGAAAATAGAAATATTTATATAATAGTATATACTGAATGTATACACAAGGTGTTAATATATTGTTTGAGCCAACATATCAAGGTCTTCCATTAATAACAGTTCAAACTAGAAAAGGGCAAAAGAGTGTCCTTAATGAATTAGCAAAATACGGAATGGACCTAGACGATGTTGCTAACATTTTAAATGGAGGTTATGACTGTTCAAGAAGCAAGAGGAGAAAAGGCGTTTTAGAGAGATGTGTTAATAAAGGAAATAAAACTATAAAAGTGGTTGTGCAAAAAGGAATTATTGAATTAGATGGTAAAGATTGTTGGGAAGTTATCCATGTTGGAAAATTTAGTAGGAGGAGATAAAAATGAAAGATATCTATGAAAATGATATTTTATGTAGGAAGTGTAATACAAAAACTGTAAAGGGCCATATTGTTAGAGATGGTTTTAAAATTCGAACGTGGGAATGCCAAAAATGTGGCAAAATATGGCATCACCCTTTGGATGCCAATGAATACTTAAAGTTCAACAAATTAAAACAAAAAAATTTTAAGGTAAAATTAAGAAAAGTTGGTAATAGTTTTACTGCTACAATACCCAATGAAATTATAGAGTTTGAAAGAATTAAAAAAGAGGGTGAGCTAGTTAGTATACAATTAGAAGCTGTTAACAAAGTTTCTATCAAACTTAAACCCTAGCTGAAATCATTTATATTTTTGAATGTTTAGATTGAAGAAATTTAAAATATGTTTAATCGCATGTTATGCACTTGAACGAAGTGAGAGTACAATGGGGTTGCGAAGCAAAGTTTTTGCGAACGCCGTATTTTAAAGAACGAAGTGATACATAACAATAAAGAAGAAAGGGACAAAAGGTTATTTATTTAAGGATACTACTGGACCTCTAGGCTTTTGTAATTCTATCCTGACTTGACTTTCTCTTAATCTGTCTTGCAACCACTCTGGGATATCTCCCATTACAGTTAGTGTAAATCCTTTACTCCTATCACCTGAAATTTCAGAAGGCAATTGATAGCCAAATCTCTCCCATGCAAACATTTCAGCAAATCTATTTAAACCAGCAGGATAATGAACTTGGTAAATAGGTCCTTGGTATTTGGTAATTACTCGTTGACCCGTTAATGGATCTACCTCCCTGATAAAGTCTTCTGGTTGATTGGGTACGATTTCATTAATTGACATCTTGTTTATCTCAACGCCTCTTCATTGTCGGAAACATGCTATTACTTTTAAACCTTTTGCCTCCTTATCGTTTTAGGCGTTCGCAAAAATTGCATATAACGATGATTATGCGCAATTTTTTTATTTTCACTAGAACACATGCTTTTCATCAACTCTTTTATAAGAATGGAGCTCTTCTTTATTGAACCAAAGCTTGATTTCAGCATCTGCTTCTTTTTTGCTGCCTGAAGCGTGAATTACATTTTTTCCACCTAATCCTTTTTTTGAGGCATATTCCATGCTCATATGTGCAAAATCGCCCCTTATTGTACCAGGAGAAGCTTTATAAGGAGATGTGTCTCCTACTAGCCTTCTTACATTATTAACAGCATGCACGCCTTCAACAACAAAAGCAACAACTGGACCTTCTGTAATAAACTCAACCAGTTCCTTAAAAAAAGGTTTTTTCCTATGTGCTTTGTAATGCTCTTCTGCAAATTTCTTATCAACCCATACCATTTTCATGCCTACTATTTTCAAGCCTGCGTTCTCAAACCT
>CAZSIU010000115.1:0-3374 GCA_964607225.1 uncultured Methanosarcinales archaeon
ATTCTTTAAGCAAGCTTAACGATGAAGGTGAAAAGGTGTAATTCATTTTAAACTCAGTAATACAATTTTCTTCTTAAAGTATCAATTTTCTTTAATTCTATTCTATTTTGTCCTAAATTAAATTTGATTTCAAATTTATCAAAAATCCCTCTTACACCTATTACAACTTCTGGTAAAAATTTATCATCATTTTCTGGTGTGATAAAAACAGGAACAGAAGATAGTTTAACATTTTCTCTTGGAGCTTTGCTTAAAAATGTAATGTCGGCTTTGCTTGTTTTTACTTTAGTCCTTTCTCTGTAAGCAATTAGCTCAGTTTCTTGGTGCTCTTTTAATTTTATAAGTTTTGCAAAACTTTCTGGAATTATAGTAACATCACAACCAGAATCTAATAACGCTGCCACATTAAATGGCATATGGTTGTCATCGTAACTGATGTCCACTAATACTAATGGCCTGTAAGCTATTGAGCCATCTTTTAATCTTTCCCTATGGAACCTGTACCTCAAAACCATTTTATAGAATTCTTGCAGTAGAAGACACTTTAGTGACCACTGGTTTCTTGGAACCGCACTTGGCTTTTGATTCTTTAATCAATTCCTGTATGTTTTCACTACTAGCTACAATTTTAGAATCGCAAACAGCCACCCATTTTCCAGCGTATTTACTTAAATCCAGATTAGTTAAATATTCATAATCAGAGTACATAATCTTCACCTAAATAGTATCAGGTTTAATTATTTATAAAACTTTCTAACATAATAATTATTAACAATATGGAAAATAATATATTGTTTTTGTATACTTAAATTCAAACTACTTATTCTTGTACTTGAAATACATATAAACAATAAAAATTAATACAAATATTCCAACGCCACCAATATAAAATTTATTTCTTTCTATAAAATCCCACATCCGTTGATTTGTTTTATCTTCTAATTCTATTTGGTCTTTAAATTTTTTATATTCTAATTCGTTTGTAAGATTAACTAAATTGCTATAAGTTCTAGCATCATAAGTTGTATAACACTCTTGATTTTCTTGCTTCCATTTTTTTCCAACTTCAATATTATGGACCTCTAAATAGTGGTTTATCTCTTCATAATTTTTTGTGCATAGAATATATGGCTTGGGTTTAAAGTAATTATAACCAATTATCACAAATAATAAAATTCCAATTACTATCCAAAATTGTGGCATAAGAAAAAAATGAATTATTCCTTTTTTATTCATTTTAAACTCTCCTCAATAATCTTCTTTTCTTCTTCTGTAATTCCATAAAGTTGATAGACTAGTTCGTCTATTTCATTGTCTGTTTTATCGTCAAGAGCAAAAAATCATTCTTCAATAAAATAATCAGTATCTATTTTCTTTATTTCGTAAGTTTCTGTAACTGAAACTCCAACATTATGTTCAATCATTAGTCTCGTTAATTGTTCACCATCAATTAATATCATTTTTGTATTTATAGAATTAGCATAATCTTTTGCTTCTTTTGAAAAATAGCCTGTCGTGATAAATATGCCTTTATTCGCTCTATGTCCTTGTAACGCCCCAGCAAATCTTTGAATTTCAGGTCTGCCTACAGTACTCTCCCATCTTTTTGCTTGAATGTAAATAATATCCAAACCTAATTTATCTTCTTTTATTATTCCATCAACACCACCATCTCCAGTTTGACCTATACTTTTACCGGCATCTTTTCTAGATCCTCCATAGCCCATTTTTAAAAGCAAATCAATAACAATGCCCTCAAAAAATTTTGGAGAGCATTTCATAATTAATTGTAAAATTTCTTGAGATAAATTTTTGTTTATTTTTTGAAATCCGTATTCGATCGCTTCTTGAGGCGTTTGCTCTGTAATAACTTCTAATTGTTGTGATTCTTCATCATTACCTTCTCTTTTTATTGTCATAAATTCTTTAAAATCATCAAATTGTTCAAGAAATTCTTTATTGATTTCTGCTGGATTTTGTTCCAAAACCTTTAATCCCTCTTCTGATATTTTTATTATGCCTCTCTGAGGATTTTCTAGCAAACCCGCTTTTTTCAAATAAGTTCTTGCCCAGCCAACCCTATTATCAATTATTGGTTGTTTTCCACTTGGCAACACTTCTTTTTTCTCCTGTTCTGTCAAATCAAATAGCGAAGAAATATGCTCAATGGATTCCCTAGTAGAATGTTCTTTTTTATCTTCTAAAAATTTCAATAATGGTAACATTATAGCTTGGTAATTAGGTATAGCCATAATGATCAGTAATTGTAGTACCTATAAAAACATTTCTTAAACTTTTGTCGTTACCCTAGAACTCTCAATCCTCTTATACAATACAAAAATAACAAGTAAATAAGCAAGATAAGCTATTACTTCCAACAAGCTTGGATTTCCATTATAGCCAAATAGTCCTTTTAAAAAGCCTCCAACTAATCCTTTTTCATTCAATATATTGTTTATATCAAACAAAGGTATTATTATACCGTTTACTATACCAGCCTCTTCAAACTCATGAATGCTATGTGCTACTAAGCCAGCTGCAAACAGTATAAGCAATATGCTGCTGGTATTAAACAATTTCTTAAGATTTATTTTTTTGGTGCTGACAAAAAATAAATAGCCAACAAAAATTGCTGCAATAATGCCAAGTGTTCCGCCAATAAAATTAATTCCGCTTGCATAGTTTATTGCATTCAGGAAAATAACTGTTTCAACGCCTTCTCTTATAATTGCAATAAAAATAAGCATGAAAATTCCTATGTGACTAAACAATGGTTGTGTCATTAAATGTTTCTCAACCTTGCCTTCTATCTCTTTTGCAATATAGCGTTGTTGCATCATCCAAAGTATCATTGTTGTCAATAAGAAAGCGCCAAAAAGCATTGTGGTGCCTTCAAAAATTTGCTCTGCTTTGCCTTCAAAACCGCCTGCAAAAAAAGTAAAAATAAAAGCAGCTAAGATGCTTACAAGAATTCCAAAAATAATTCCATAGTAAACTGTTTTCCTGTAATTTTGATTATTAGTTCTGTTTAAATAAGCAAGAACTATGCCAATAACTAAGCTTGCTTCTAATGTTTCTCTTGAGGTTACTAAAAACGATTCGAGCATTTTTGCCTCTTTTTATTTTGAATATACTATTCTATCATATGCGTATCCAATTACTGCACCAACTGCGGCTCCTACAGGGTTAAAGCTTGTCAACGCATATCCTGCTAATGCACTCGCTCCAGTTAAACCTAAAGTTCTCGCATCAACACCTTTTACTAACCTATCAATCCCCATAAAAACAACCTTAACTTAACAATTGTTAATTTAGGATAAATGGCACATATTTAAAGCTTTCTGAGGGCTTTCCTATATGCGCTTTAAATAGTG
>CAZSIU010000116.1:0-3368 GCA_964607225.1 uncultured Methanosarcinales archaeon
TTGTGTTCCCAACTAATGATTTGAAGACGAATGTGCAGCCTCTCTACTTAAATGTTACATTTGCTTCAGACCCTGATAATGATGTTATAAATATTTCTTACTACATAAATGGCAAATTAAATCAAACACAATTTGGAAATACTACATTTAATGCCTCTGATGGAGTTTATATTTTAAATGTTAGCTTGCATGATAATGTTACCCCTCTTACTTATAGCACTAATGTTACAGTTAACTTTACTATTGATACTGTTGTGCCTATTGTTAATTTAATCTCTCCTGCTAATAATACAGCTAATACTGAAGGAAATATCACATTTTCTTATAATGTAACTGATGCTTTTTTAATAACCAATTGCACTCTAGTTATTAACAAAAATATCAATCAGACTAATAATTCAATACTAAATGCAACAAGGCAGAACTTTACTTTGAGCAATTTACAGCCTTTGCAATTTAACTGGAGCATTAATTGCAGCGATAGCGCCAATAATATTGCAAGCAGTGAAGAAAGAAGTATAGCTGTAGTTCTAATAAAAAACTTCAATGGCTCTACAATTAATTTAACAACTGTTGACATAAGGAACATCACAAATTTAACTATTGAAAACTCTATTGCTGGAAAAATAAATTTCACACAATCAATTGATTTAAGCCAAGGAGCTGATTTAGACAAATATGTTAATATATCATTTAACAGAATAGAGATTAATTCAACTGCTTTGCCTGCTTTAAATAAGTCTGCAACTTTATACCTCTATAGTTTAACTTTCACTAATCCAAGAATTTTAAGAGATGGTGCTGTTTGTTCTTCTGACATTTGCACAAAGATAAGCTACACAGGAGGCAATCTAACATTTAATGTAACAAACTTTACTGTTTATTCAAGTGAAGAAACTCCATCAGAAGTCGAACCATCTCCAAGCCCAGCCCCAAGTGGTGGTGGAGGTGGTGGAGGAGGTGGTGGAGGAATCACAATTCCAAACCCTAGCTTTAGCATAGATAAAGAAGTATTAAAAGTTACCTTATTAACAGAAGAAACAATAGGAGAGATAATTAAAATAGAGAATACTGGCAATGTTGAGTTAAATTTCAAAATAAGTGTGGATAAAGTTGGTGATTTAATAATAATCAATGAACCGTCATTCAACTTAAAGGCAGGAGAAAGTAGAGATATAAGGATAGATTTCTTTGCCCCGGAGAAATTTGCTGGAGATACATACTCTGGCAGGATAACTTTTGACGCAACTTTAGTTAAGAAAACAATAAATGTTATCATAGACATCAAAAAAAGGCAGGCTTTATTCGATATCGAGGTAATACTCAAAAAAGATACAATAAGCCAAGATGAGGATGCAGAAGCTGACATTGTATTGTATAACTTAGGCACTTTAAAGCCCGTCGATGTTACCTTGTACCTCTCTATAAGGAGCTTTGATGGAAATGACATAACCCATAGGGACGAAACCTTTGCAGTTAATGAACAAAAAATGATTACTAGAAGGTTAGCATTGCCCAAAGATATTGAGCCTGATAATTATCTTTTCTATGGTAGAATAACATACAGCAACCAAACAGCAGTTAGCAGCAGGCTTTTAAAAGTAATCCCTAGAGAATTAAAGGAATCAAAGCTTGAAATAATTCAAAAGTCAGTAAAAGAATTCTCAGGAGTCTTAATAGCTATATTGCTGGTTTTGGTTTTGCTGGGAGGATTTTTCTATGTATACAGAAAAGAAAAAATTACTATCAAAGTTCCAAAAGAGAGAATGATAGAAACAAAAGAAGGGCTATTGCAAATAGTCTTGGAGAAGCCAAAAGAAGAGATTAGGATTACAGAAACAGTTGAATTACTAAAACAGAAACCCAAGAGAATTATAAGTGAAAGAGAAATTGAAATAAGTAAGCTCTTAAAGCAAATAGAAAATTGGAAAAAGCTTGGGTACGACACTGCGATTTTAGAACTTGAAATCAAGTCTTTAGAAGATGAAAAATTAAGAAAGCTAATAGAAGAATTAAAAGAGTGGAAGAGTAAAGGCTACAATACCCTTGTACTTGAAGAAAAGATTAAAAACATTTATGGAAATAATAAAAAACCTCAAGATATAGCACAGTTAGAGATTAAAATACAAAACTGGAAGAAAAAAGGTTATAACACTTTATTATTAGAGGAAAAATTAAAAAGACTAAAAAATAAGTAGAAAAAGATTTAAAGGGTTAAATAAAAGAATAAAAAGGTGATAGATATTGGAAATTGAAGAACTTAAAAAAGATTTTGAGGTTTTTAGCAAAGGCATTGAAAGGCTTGAGCAACTTAAAGCAGAATTTGAGAAAATTAATACTTCTGGGCATGAAAAAGAAGCTGAGGAAATAAGGCACATGCTAAAAAATGTTTCAGCCATACCACAGCTTGAAATTAAAATTGCCAATTTAAAAAATGCTGTCCATAGGAAGAAAGAACTAGCGCATAAGTATAAGCATGTTCATCCATCAAAGGTTGAAAAGCAAATTAAGGAACTAAGAGCACTTATTCTTAAGAAAAAGAATATTAGGCCAAAACCTAATCTTACACAAAAAGAATTAGAAGAATTACACCATATACCATTTATCGAAAAGCAGATAAATGAAATAAAAGAGATTGTAGAGCATTTATCACATCGAAAGGGTACTAAGCTAACAAAAGAAGATATAAAAAATATAGAAGATATTCCAAAAATCGAAGAGCACTTAAGTAAGTTAAAATTGGGTATTGACGAAAAATTTGGAAAGAAATTTGAAGAAGAGACTATCACAGAAATAACAAAAGAAAAAGAAAAGACAAAACTTCAGTATGAATTAAAATTAAAGAAAGAGATTAGCGACATCGAAACTGAACTTAAAGAAGCCATAAAAGCAGAATATAATAAAAAATTATTAGATGAGAAAGAAGAATTAAGAAAAGAATTTGAGGCAAAAAAGAAGCTTATTAATGCAAAATTATTAGGAGAGTTAGAGAAAGAAAAAAATCTTCTAAAAGAAAAAAGTGACACAGAACTGAATGCTAAAATTAAAGCTCTGGAAATAAAAAATCTGCACTATTTAAAGGAAAAAGAAAATGAGATAAAAGCTGAAATAGAAAACAAAAATATTGAATATTTAAGAAGCAAAGAAAATGTAATCAAAGCAGAAGTTCTAACAAATCTTGAGAAGGAAAAAGAAAATTTGATAGAAAAAAGCGAACTAAAAATACAAAACAAAATAAAGGCAATAGAAATCAGCAATATCGACTATTTAAAAAGTCGAGGGAATGAGTTAAAAGCTGAAATAAGCGCAGCATTAGAAAAAGAATTTTATCAAAGATTAGAAAATAAGGAGAAAGAAATCAGAAAGGA
>CAZSIU010000117.1:0-3359 GCA_964607225.1 uncultured Methanosarcinales archaeon
GTTTAATTGATAAATATTTTGATGCTGTTTATATGATGGATCCGCATCTGCATAGAAAAAGAAGATTAGAACAAGTCTTTCAAATAAAAGCAAAAAAATTAACTGCAAATTCTTTAATTGCTGACTATATTAAAAAACATATAAAAAATCCAGTAATAATAGGTCCTGACGAAGAAAGCTATAAATGGGCAAGAAATGTAGCTAATCTGCTAGGAGTTGAGTCAAGAATATTAAAGAAAAAAAGATACTCATCTTATCATGTTAAAGTCAAATTAAATAAAAAAATTGGTCTAAAAAACAAAAATACAGTTATTGTTGACGATATTGTAAGTACAGGGCATACAATTTTAGAGACACTAAAAATACTCAGAAAATTAGGTGCTAAAAATATATATTGTATTTGTGTCCATGGTATTTTTGTTAATGAGGCTTTGAATAAACTGAAAAAGGCAGGAATTAAAGTTGTTTCTACAAATACAATACCTAGTAAAGTTGCTAAGATTGATGTGAGTGGGGTGATTGGTGGGGGTTTAAACGAATTACTTTGACGTGAATGATTTCAAGTTCAAGTAGATTTTTTTATTTTTCATTGCCTGCTTCTTTAATATCGAATATCTCTTTCTTGTCCTTGATAATTATATTGTCTTTTTCCTCTATATCTTTTATTAATTTATTTACTTCATTCCTTGAAAATTTTATGAATATGTATAATGCTTTTAAAATGTCTCTCAAGTCAAAATAAACGATGCTATGCTTTTTGCAATAGTTAATTACCTTTCTTTCATTTGTAACAAAAATGCCATTTCTCTCTTTACAAATTACTAATGAGTCCCTTTCACCTCTGGAGAAAGATAAAGGAATCTTATTGGTTTTTATTTCCTCTTCTGAAGTCAGAGTTAGTGGAATAATTTTTTTCTTTTGCAATAAATCAACAACATAATTGACAAATATATATCCTTTTTCCTTTGTTATCATTATCTCATTATGAACATTTGATGAAATATAGAACACGTTGGTATTGAAAACATCATAAAGCAGCTCTAATTTTCTAATCTTAGAAAAAGTGGATATAATATTCGTATCGAGAAGAATAATCATTTTGCTGAACGCACTCTTTCTAGCAACTTCATTTGCTTTTTGGTCTCCTTCAAACCTTTTTTAAGTACGACAGTTTTGATTCCTCTTTCTGCAAGAGTCTCTTTAAATTCAATAGAAGTCAGCCCTGCCAATTCAGCTGCCCTAGCTAAACTTACCTTTCCTTTTTTGAACATCTCAATAGCAGCTGCTACTCTAAGCATTTGTTTTTGCTCGAAAAAGAGCCTTAATGCATCTCGAACTACTTCTGACTTGTTAGAGTAATAACCAGCTTCGATTACACCCTCTATCTCTTCCTTATATACCTTAGGTATTGAATAAGCGCTTGGCATTTTTAGACCTCCAATTCTGATAATATATGATAATATTTGATAACACTTATTTAAATGTTTCGATTTTACTTCACCTTTATTTAATCTGATAAGACGACTAATGGACTTGTGCGCAGAGAATGACTTGAAGAACATGGGAATGAGTTACTTGGACAATGATGAGTTTAAGTATAAGTAGATTTTATTTCTTTTTTTGTTTTTTATTTTTTATATTATTAATTTCCCACTCATACTATAAACTGTAAATACTTTCTATCATAAAATAAAATTCAAAAAAACAATAAAACAAAGATTTAAAAATAATTGAATATTACAATATGGTATTACTACACAAATATGGTGAAAATATGGACCCTCAAGCTAATACAACAATAATGAATGAATTGTATGGTGTTGAAGAGAAAAGACCCTATTACGCTTCATTAGTTCTAGACTTATATTTCAGAGACCTAAATACTGGTTTTGAACATAAAGTTCCTCAACTTGCTCAAAAGCATAACAAATCACCCGCTGAAATCCAGCGTGATGTGGGAAGAATTGAGAAAATTGTAGGGGAAGGATTAGGTTTTGAATTACTTGAACATTTAGGACTGACTCGCAAAATTGTATTGGCCGATGGCGGATTCCAAGTAAGAGAATGAGAAAATCATTTTCTATGATACAAAAGTAGGTTTCCTGCAAGCAATACAAATCTTAGAATTTCTTTGCCTATCTGTTGCTCTAAACCTGAATAAGTTGTTGTTTCTGTCTTGTAGCAATAAAACCAGCTCTCTTTAACCGCTTAATAACTTCAATTCCAGAAATGAGAGGAAGCTTCATACTGAAACAACAACTTTCTCACCACTAAAATCGATAAGCTCGTTTGTGTCTGCCTCTAAATATAATTCAATAGCTTCCTTAATATTCTTAATAGATTCTTCTTTAGTGTCACCTTGTGAGATACAGCCTGGCAAAGAAGGTACATAGGCTGTAAATCCACCTTCTTCTTGCGGTTCCAAAACAATGGTTAATTTCATACATTGACCAATAATAAAACTAGTATATAAATCTTTGCTGTTTAATACCCTTTCCCAAACACTGCCCAAGCTTTAGCCTCTTTTCCGCATTGAATGCAATGTCCTTTAGCTGCTTTTTGCTCGAATGGAATGCATCTGCAAGTTGCTCCTTCTGTTTTGTCTTTTATAATGCTTTCGCATTCGTCTTGCCCACAGAATAAAGATTTAGCCATTTTTTTATTTTTTATTACATTAAGAAAATCATTAAGGTTACGAACTTCGACAATGCTTTTTGTTAGGTACTCCTTAGCTTTCTTGAATAAATTATTTTGAATATCGTCTAATAACTGTTCAATTTTTTTCTCCAAATCTTTAGTTTTTATTGTATTTTTCTCATTGGTGTCTCTTCTCACTAAAACTAGTTGCTCAGCCTCAATATCCTTTGGACCTATCTCTATCCTTAATGGCACCCCTTTAAGTTCCCATTCATTGAATTTCCAGCCTGGCGTATAACTTTCTCTGTTGTCAAGCTCAACATTATAATTTTTAGCTTTTAATTTTTTTACAATTTCTTTTGATTTTTCAATGACCCTTTCTTTATTTTCCTTAAAAACAATTGGAATAATAACAATTTGAATAGGAGCTAATCTTGGTGGAATTACCAATCCTCTATCATCACCATGAGTCATTGCAATTGCCCCTATTGTTCTTGTGCTTAAACCCCAAGATGTTGTCCAAGCATATCTTTCCTTTTCATCTTTGTCCAAAAATTTTATATCAAATACCTTAGCAAAATTCTGTCCAAGTAAATGGCTTGTTGCCATTTGCAATGCCTTGCCATCTGGCATAAAGGCTTCTACAGTTGTTGTATAGTCTGCACCAGCAAATTTTTCCTTGTCAGTTTTTTTGCCTGCAATTACTGGAATTGCCATGTAGT
>CAZSIU010000118.1:0-3354 GCA_964607225.1 uncultured Methanosarcinales archaeon
AGAGCAGGAAATGATAATAAAAGCAATAGATTTATGCGACAAAGGAAAAATAAAAATGGAGGGAAGAAAAGTGATTATAAATGAATAACATTGAACAAAAAATTGTTTGGTATAAAGACAAAAGGCTTTTAGCTGGATTTATAGTGGTTATATCAAGCATTATTCTAGGCTTTTATGGAAAGGTTTTGTTTATTTTTAAATTCTATGAACCAATTTATTTGATAACTGGCTTATCTATATATGCATTCAGCTTTATTTTGCTTTTTATTGGTATTTTCCTTGTTGGATGGGAAACGGTGAAAATGATTCAGCAAAGAATTCATCATCATGTAAAGCATACTGTAAAGAGAACATATCATCATGCAAAAGAATTGCCAAAAAGAGGCTATCGATATACAAAGGAATTGCACAAAAAAGGAATTGATAAAATAGCAAAAACTCTAAAAACTTCAAAAAAATGATTAAAACTGCTTTAATTTCAGTTTCAAACAAAAAGGGCATTGTAGATTTTGCAAAACAATTAAGCAAATTAGGAATAAAAATAATTTCAACTGGCAACACAGCAAAATTATTGAAAAAAAACAAAATAAATGCAACTTTAGTTTCTGAAATTACAAAATTTCCTGAAATGCTTGATGGCAGAGTCAAATCTGTGCATCCTAATATTTTTGTAGGCATATTAGCAAACAGAAAAAATAAAAATCATCTTAAAGAATTAAAAAAATTAAAAATAAGTCCTATTGATCTAGTTGTTATAAATTTCTATCCTTTTGAAGAAACTATTAAAACTAATGCAAAATTAAAAGCTGCTATTGAACAAATTGATATAGGTGGGCCTGCTTTAGTAAGAGCAGCTGCAAAAAATTACGACAATGTTTTAGTTGTCATTGATCCAAATGACTATGAAAACATTATTAACAAAATAAAAAATAAAAAATTAAACAATAATGACAGATTAAATTCCGCAACAAAAGCATTTTCTTATACTGCAAGATATGATGCAATAATCAATAATTATTTTAATTATTTGACAAAAAATCAATTTCCTGATGTGCTTAATTTAACCTTCAAAAAAATCCAGAATTTGAGATATGGGGAAAACCCACATCAAATTTCTTCTTTTTACCAAGATTTATCTATAAATGAAAGCTGTGTTGGAACAGCAAAGCAATTACAAGGAAAAGAACTTTCTTTTAACAACATCCTTGATGTCGATGCAGCATTTGAGCTTGTAAAGGAATTTGATAAGCCAACTTCTGCTATAATAAAACATACAAATCCTAGTGGCGTTGCTTCTGCTCAAACAATAGAAGAAGCTTATCGAAAAGCGCACGAAACGGACTCAAAGTCGGCATTTGGAAGTGTTGTAGCTCTAAACAGAAACTGTAATTTAGAAACTGCAAAATTAATGAGGCCATTATTCATTGAGGTTATTATTTGCCCAATATTTGAAAAATCTGCATTAGAGATATTAAAAGAAAAGAAAAATCTAAGATTACTTGAAACAGGACCAATTAAAAAACAAAAAATTGGCTTTGATTTGAAGAAAGTTAAAGGTGGCATTTTATTGCAAACTGATTACTATCCTAAAATAAATGAAAAAAAATTGAAAGTTGTTACAAAAAGAAAACCAACAAAAGAAGAAATAAAAGCCTTAATCTTTGCTTGGAAAGTAAATAAGCATGTTAAGTCAAACTCAATTGTCTTGGCAAAGGGCAATGTAACTGTTGGCATCGGTGCTGGACAAATGTCAAGGGTTGATGCTGTTAAGCTTGCAGTTATGAAGTCAGAAGGCAAATGTGAAAATGCAGTTATGAGTTCTGACGCATTCTTTCCATTTAGAGATGGTATTGATGAAGCTGCAAAAGCTGGCATAACTACAATAATACAACCAGGAGGCTCTATCAGAGATGAGGAAGTTATTCAAGCAGCTAATGAGTACAACATTGCTATGGTTTTTACTGGAATAAGATTGTTTAGGCATTAAGTTTAAATACATGTAAATCAAAAGAGTTAAAAAATAAAGAGGTGCATTAAAATGGCTCCACCAGTTGATATAAACTATTTTGCAGTTGTTGGTGCTGCAGTTGCAGCAATGATTGTTGGATTTTTATGGTATGGTCCATTATTTGGAAAAGCCTGGATGCAGTTGATGAATTTTGACAAGAAAAAGATTGACGCTGCAAAGAAAAAGGGAATGGGCAAGACTTATGTGCTAGCATTTGCATCTACATTGATAATGAGTTACATTCTGGCTCATTTTGTTGATTATACTCAAGCAGCAACTTTTGTTGATGGTGCAATTGCAGGAATTTGGCTTTGGCTTGGATTTATTGCAACAGTGCAGATTGGCTCTGTGCTTTGGGAAGGAAAGCCAGTAAAATTATACGTAATAAATACACTCCATTATCTTGTTGCTCTTGTTGTTATGGGTGGAATTTTGGCTGTTTGGGTTTAAAACCAAATCTTTAAAAACATAATTTATTTTTTTTATTAAATGCCACTTGAAAGTTATTTTTTGTTATATTTTAATGCTTTATACGAATTATTTATTGAATTATTTCCATTTTTCTTATTGGGCTTGATAATTTCTGCTTTGATTCAGGAATTCATTTCAACAAGGAAACTATTGCAATACTTTGGCGATAATGATGCTGCATCTTTGCTAAGAGCAACAATTTCTGGCTTATTCATTTCTGTTTGCTCTTGTGGTGCAATTCCAATTGCTGCTACATTAAGGCAGAGAGGTGCTTCTACAGCTTCTGCATTGACTTTTTTGCTTGCAGCACCTTGGGGAGGCTTATTGCACGTCTTTATAATTTCTAAATTTGTGGGTATAAAAAATACGATAATATTGCTTATCTTCTCTTTATTGACAGCTTTTATAGTTGGCTTGATATTGGCAAAATTTGAGAATGATAACTTAATAGAAACTGGAATTCCAAAAAAACACAAAAGAGGAGAAAAAAGGTTTTGTGTTAAGTGTATGGATGTTGAGCAAATGAGGTTGAAGCATGAAAATGAAAAATTAAGCAAGAGATTTTTTTATTGCACAACGACAAATGTTTGGAAGATTTTTAAGGATGTTGGAAAATATATTGTAATTGGCTTATTAATTGCAGCTGCTTTGAAAGCTTTTGCTCCTTCTGATTTGGTAACTAAATATTTAGGCAATGAAAACAGATTTCTTCCAGTTTTAATTGCAGTCCCAATTAGTGCAATTCTGGAGCTTGCTTCAGAAGGCTTAGCTGTTTTAGGAGGACAACTTTATCAGCTTGGAGCTTCCCTTGGAGTTGTTTTTATTGTTTTGATGGTTGGTGTAACAACTGACATCACAGAGCTTTCAATGGTATA
>CAZSIU010000119.1:0-3347 GCA_964607225.1 uncultured Methanosarcinales archaeon
CTTCCCTTGTGTCCTCGCTAGTAAGCTTCATTCCTTTCAGCTTGTTTTTCTCTATATAGTTGTTCATGACTCTTGTCAACGCTGTCTTGAACCCTATAAGGTGGGTGCCGCCCTCATAAGTGTTGATTGTGTTTGCAAAAGAGAAGACATTCTCCTGATAGCCATCATTATATTGCAAAGCATACTCAAACTGCACGCCATTTTTTGATTTGTTAAAGTAAATCACTTTATGCAAAGGAGTTTTATTATAGTTTAAATACTCAACAAAAGAAATTATGCCACCTTCATATTGAAACTCATTTCTCTTGTCAGTTCTCTCGTCCTCCAAAGTTATCTTAACGCCTTTATTCAAGAATGCTAGCTCTCTTAATCTGCTTGATAAGATTTCAAAACTGAATTCTGCTGTTGAGAGGATTTGTTCGTCTGGCGAAAATTTGATTGTTGTGCCAGTATCTTTTGAATCAACATTGCCTATTATTTTTAATTCTGTAATTGGCTTTCCATACTGATATTTTTGCTGATATATTTTTCCATTTCTTTTCACTTCAACAATAAGCTCTTTTGATAGTGCGTTTGTAACAGAGATGCCAACTCCATGCAAGCCACCGCTTACTTTGTAAGCTTTTTTATCAAATTTGCCTCCTGCATGCAGCTTTGTCATAACTACTTCAACAGCAGACTTGTTTAGTTTTGGATGTAAATCAACTGGGATGCCTCTTCCATTATCTGTTACTGTAATAAAGCCGTCTTTGTGTATTGTTACTGAAATCTTGTTGCAAAATCCTACAAGAGCTTCGTCAATTGAGTTGTCAACTGCTTCATAGACAAGGTGATGTAAGCCTTTTGTATCAGTTGAACCAATATACATTGCAGGTCTTTTTCTTACTGCGCTCAAGCCAGCAAGAACTTGTATGTCTTTTGCCTCATAGCTTGATTCTTCTGTTGTTTGTTGTGATTGTTCCATTTTGATTTTTAATTTTATTTTTTCATTATTTATTTTTGTAATATTGTTTTGAATGTGAAATTAATGTTATTTTTAATTTTCAATATTTGGTTTTTGTAATTTTGCTTGTAATTTTAAAGTTTATTTTATTTGTTATATTTTTCTTATCTTACCCAACGCATTATATTTCTACCATTAAAATTTTAACAAAAATCACCAAAATTATTGATTCCTTTGCTTTTAGTTCTATGTCTAATTTTTGATTATTTTGAAAATGTTAAAATTTATAGTTTATCGTCGGTAAAATAAGCTCCCAAACTGATAATTTTCAAATCACTTAACTATATAAACCTTTCGTTCCTAGAACGGCTTTATAAGGCTTAAAAAGGCAGAATTTTAGGGTTTTGTAAATAGTAGGTTTTGTAATGTCTAGGTAAAAAATTGAGTTAACTTTATCATGAAATTATTAGAGATTATTTAAATTGCTTAGGGTAATAGCTCATTTTACTCAAACAACTTCTCAACACCCAACTTTTTAGAAACAGCATTAAAATCATTTTGTATCTTTGTAGAAAATTTTGTGACAAAAGGGCCTGTAAAATCTTTTATCACTATTATGCTCTGTGGAATTCCCATATGCCTTGCTGAAGACTCAATTACAATATAGCCTCTCTCAAGCAAATCTTTAATTAGTTTATCAACTAAAACTGGAACTTCGTTTATTGCTTTAGGAATTTCATTAAAATTTTCTATTTTTATAACATTAAGATTCAAGTCAAATTGTTGATGTAGCTTGATTTAAACCACCTAATAATTATCAAGATAAGTATATCTTTCCCTGCCTTCTGCTCCTTCCAATAATTTTTCACAGTCTCTACAAAGGTAAGGATCGCTTAGAGCGCTTTTCATTATAAATGTCCCACAATTGATGCAGATGTATCTTCCCATTTTACCTCTTTTTATGCGGCATCCTCATATCCATTCATAAATGCTTCTTCCATAGGGCTTAGTTCATCGTCGTCAAGCAAAGACTCTCTTACTTTTTTTGAGTATATGTTAATATCATCATCACTCTCTTCATCTCCATAGCCCCACTTTTTTCGCATACCATCACCCCCTCCCTATTAACTAAAAAGGTTTTTATATAAATAATTAACCTATATAACATATATATTATATAAAAAAGAGCTTATCTATATATTACAATATATTTTACAATATCTATAATTTCCTATAATAATCTTTATATATTTCTTAGTGTTCACTAAAGGAAAATTTTGCCCAAAAAACGGGGTGGTAAATATCGATGTTAGGAAGTTGATAAGCTTTGGCAAGGGTTCTTATATTATATCGATGCCGAAGTCATGGATTGAAAAAAACAATTTAAAGAAAGGTGACTTAATATCTGTAAGCGACGACGGGTTTGAGCTAATTCTAAGTGCAAACCAGAAAGAAGAAAAATTAGACATAAGGGAAACAAATATAGATGCTAAAAATAAGGATTTGGAATTTTTAAAGGCAGAGATTGTTTCTTCCTACTTAAATGGCTATGACACAATAAATATTCTGTTTGACGCCAACAACAAAGAAGCTCCAAAAATAAAAGATGTTATTAGAAATCTTTCTGGCTTAGAAATAATGGAACAAACTTCAACAAGAATTGTTGCAAAAAATCTAATCAATATTAATGAGATTTCTATTAATAACATCATAAGAAGAATGGATATAATAACAAGAGCTATGATGGAAGACACTATTTTGTGCTATAAGGGGCACTGCAATTACGAGAGTATTCACAACAGAGACTTTGACGTAAACAGGCTTTATTTTCTTGGTTTCAAAGTTATTAAGAATGCTATGAAAAATCCTAGAATAGCAAAATCGCTTGGCGCAGAGCCATGGCAACTCCATAGCTACATTATTACTATTTTAAGAGTGGAAAAAATTGCTGACAGGCAGAAAAGAATTGCAAGGTATGTATGTACATCTAATTTAGATAGGGAAACTCTCACCGAATTAGACAAAATACATACAGATATAAGTGAATCTTATAATGAAGTGATGAAGTCTTACTATAATAATGACAAAAAGGCTTCTATTCAAATAGAAGTAACAAACAAAGACAGAACAGCTGAATGCGACAAGTTTTTGGAGAAATACACACACCTTCATGCTCTTGCGAAAAAAAGCAAAATACTAAATGCTAACCTTGTTGTTATAGCCAAAATTATCGAAAACCTAAAGGCAACAGCAGTTGAGATAAGAAACATGGCGAGGACAGTGCTTTGTTATGAGTGATTGAGTTTTATTCTAGCCATTAAGTTTCTTAGAAGAGGACATGTTTTTGTTAAATTGAATAGCTCAACAAAATGCCGAAAATGTTTGAGAATTTTATAATTTAACT
>CAZSIU010000120.1:0-3335 GCA_964607225.1 uncultured Methanosarcinales archaeon
AAAATGCTAGATTAAAGTTGCCTTTTGGTATTGCACAGATTGGAAAGGCTTTCAGAAACGAAATATCACCAAGAGATTTCTTGTTTAGGATGAGGGAATTTGAGCAGATGGAAATTGAGTATTTTGTTCATCCTGAAAAGCAGGATGAATGTCATTTTATTGAAGATGTTTTGGATTATGAGTTGAATGTTTTATCATCTGAAATGCAAAAGCAAAAAAAGAATATGGAGAAGATGACAATCAAAAAAGCGCTTGATAAAAGAATAATCAAAACAAAATGGCATGCTTATTGGCTTGCTTTGATGCACAAATGGTTTGTTGAGCTTGGAACAAATCCAGAGCATTTTCGCATAAGGCAGCATGTAAAAGATGAGCTAAGCCATTATGCTCTTGACACTTGGGATTTGGAGTATGAGTTTCCTTTTGGATGGAAGGAACTGCAAGGGCTTTCCAATAGAACAGATTTTGATTTAAAGCAGCATATGGAGCATGCAAAAACTGATTTGACAATTTTTGATGAAGAGACAAAGAAGAAAATTTTGCCTCATGTCATTTGCGAGCCATCTCAAGGTGTTGAAAGGGCATTTCTTGTGTTTATGTTTGATGCTTATCATTATGACAAAGAGAGAGATAATGTTGTCTTGAAATTGCATCCAAAATTAGCTCCGATAAAGCTTGGAGTTTTTCCGCTTGTTTCAAATAAAGCAGAGCTTGTAAAAAAAGCAAGGGATGTTTATGATGAGTTAAAGCAGGAATGGACTTGTACATTTGATTTGAGTGGTTCCATTGGGCGTAGATATGCCCGTGCAGATGAAATTGGAATTTATGCTTGTGTCACAATTGACCATGAAAGTTTGGAAGATAATTCTGCAACAATAAGGTCAAGGGACACTACTGAACAAATAAGAGTTAAGATAAAGGATTTGAACGAAATATTAAGCAAGTTCTTAGAAGGGGAGAAATTGGGAAAGTTGGGGAAGAGCGTGGAGTGAAATATTAAGATTGAGTTATTTTTTGTTCTATAGGTTTACTTAATAGGAACTCAAACGTCAAATTTAATACAGCAATTGCGACTCTATTTGTTATGTATTTCCCCTTTGCATGTACTGAAAATATTCTGTAATGATTACAAATTTCTAATAAATATTTAAAGTCTTTTAACCACTTATAATTAGAAAGGATAGGGGCATCTATATTCTCATAAAAAAATTTTATTAATGTTCCAAATGTTGGAGCTTTTCCACCATATTCTTTATCATAAGCTAATTGTAGGTTTTTATCCTTTGGTAGTATTTTAGATAATTCTAGTTCTATAGCTGAAACTGACATTGCGACACATGAAAAATAGCATTCCTCATGATAATTAGTTATAGCTTCATCTAATCTAGCTCTTTGCTCATCGTTAAGTTTAGAAATTTTATCTTTTAAATCATTCTCTATAGACTTAAATTCATTCTGTAACGAAGTTATATTTTGGATTAGAAGTTCCTTTGATAGATTTAGCATAGGATTGTTGATATCATTTACAATACGAGATAAGTTATCAACGAAAATTTTTGAATATCCAAAAAGCTTGATTAGTTCTACAATTTCATTTAGTTCTCTTATAAACGAAGTGAATCTTAGAGTTAAATAAATAAAACCAAATGTTTTTATATCATTTCCTGGGTTTATTGAAGGGTTAAATACCATATCAGGAATATCTTTTTTATAAAATTCTAAATGTTCTGTTAACCCCTTTTTCCCCATTATCCATAGATAGTATCTCATCATAAGTGTACATTTTATTAATATTTATAAATATTATCAAAAAATTGTCAAAAACCATTTGAACAAAAAAACACCACAATCTTTATATATTAATCCCACATTAATATGATATTAAGGTGATGTTAATATGGTACAGGCGATAATAAACATATCCAAAAGAACAAACAGAGTTCTGAATATTGTAAAAGCCAAATACGACTTAAAAGACAAGTCAGAAGCAATCAATGTCTTGGCAGAGGAATATGAGGAATCTATACTTGAGCCTGAGCTAAGGCCCGAATATATTGAAAAATTGGAAAAAATCCAGAAGCAAAAGGGAGTGCCTTTCAAAAATATGGCTGAGCTGCGAAAAATAATAGAAGGATAAAAAATGGAAAAGATAATAAATAAATTCCTAAAGAAAATAAAAAAGAAATCCATTAAAAATATAGAGTGTAATCTTCTTAAAATAAACCCTATTAAACTTGGTTTGATTAATAAACACCTCATACCAGAAAAATCTGGTATTTATATAATGTGTGAGAAAAATAAAAAAAATATAGTATATATTGGGGAATCTGGAAATTTATTTGATAGAATTGATAAGCAATTAAGGGGTAATTTTAACGCAAGTAATATCAAAAAAAAGATTGCCAATAAAAATAAATGGGATAAATATGAAGCTAAAGAGTATATGAAGAAAAATCTTTTTGTAAGGTTTTTCTTAGTGAAATCTAATAGATATAAGATTGAACATTTTTTGATTGCTTTATTTAATCCAAAATATAACGATTAATTTTTTTATTTTTTAGGTGACGCTAACTTGACAGCTCATTCTTACCATAACACTTATAAATACTCATCTACCATTCTAGTTTAATTACAATATGAGAAACTTTAATCGAGACAGGAAATTTGGAAGAAGGGATTCTAGGCCCAGTTATGGAGATTCAAAAAGATTCAGCAGGGATTCTGACAGGCCTGAAAGAAGAGATTTTAGAAAAGAAGTTGAGATGCATAGTGCAACCTGTGACAAATGCGGTGCAAGATGCGAAGTTCCTTTCAAACCAAGCGGGAGCAAGCCAGTTTACTGCAGTGATTGTTTTAGAAAAGGTGAAAATTTTGAATCAAAAAGCCCTGATCAAAATAAAAAAGAGTTTGGCATAATAAACGAAAAGCTCGATAAGATTTTAGAAGCATTGGGAAAGGATTAATCAAAAAATTCAAGAAAAAAATCTTAAATAAAAATCCATTTACTCGCTGGCATTAATTGCTTTATGGTCCCCGTTCCCTTTGCTGACATTAACTGCTTTCGGACCCCTGTCCCCTTCGGCTACTTCGAATGTAACTGAGTCATTCTCGCGCAAAGTCACGCCTTCATTTAACCCTGTCTTATGCACAAAATACTCTTTTCCGTCCTCTCCTGCTATAAACCCGAATCCTTTCATTTCATTGAAAAACTTTACTGTACCTTTCATTTTTTTCTCCTCATTAATCATTTTTTTTATTGAGTTTCAGCTGGCAGTCATTGCAATAATTCTTTTTTGCATCAATCTTATGCACAACAAATCTTTTTCTGCACAGCC
>CAZSIU010000121.1:0-3312 GCA_964607225.1 uncultured Methanosarcinales archaeon
TGATGTGCATCGCTATTATCATTCATAAATCCCTTGCCATTACTGTGTTTCTTGAATTCTGTTTTGCTCTTTTGCAGGCTTTTTCTATTATTCTTTTGACTTCTTCTTCCAATGCCTTATAAAACTCTTCTGCAACACTCAAGCTTTTTCCATCAAGCTTTGCAAGTTCTTTTACTTGTGATTTAACAATAACTGATTTTGTCATTTTGATTATTGAAATATTAATTATAAATAAATTTTATTTCAATCCGCTTCGCAAAATCTAGTGTGCGTCGGCATCAACCGCCGCACCTATCCATTTAATTAACTATCACAAACGGTTTACTTTCTTAACGATTACGTATAAAAGTCGTTCTCGTATTTTTGAATTTTTTTAGTTAATATTTTTTATTGTTGAATTTTTATTGCTTTTCATCAATTTCTGGAAAAAATATTCCAATAAATCCACATTTGTTACATTTGAATGTTGATTTGCAAATTCTCTTGCAATATTTGCTATAGACAATCAGTTATTACATCTTTACTTTTACATTTCGGACAAATTCTTTTTTCAACCATATAATTTAATCATGCGTATACCAAAACAATAACTTATTTTTTTCTTTTTTATCAAGCTTACAAAATCCAAACCTTGTAAATTGAACAATGTCGCCAACTTTCAAGTTTTTAACCATTGGCTCTGCCAAACCTTTCTTCACCTCTTTATTTGGCATTAAAACTTCTACTTTAACTAAATCTTTTTGAACAGGTAACCAGTGTATAATTTTGTCTCCCTGTTTTTTGTATTTTTCATAGTCTTTAGAATCAAAAACAAACTTATTTTTCTTCTTTATAAAGTTTAAGCAATCCATTAACCTATATAATTTTCCTTCCTTAAATTCCTTGAAATCTTTTTCTGAAACATAAAATCTGTCTTTTGTCTTAAACTTCCTAGAACCTCTTTCTTTAAACTCAGGATGCAATTTTAGCTCAGCAGTTTGCTCAGGAGCATTTTCAATCTTTATTTCTTTTGGGCTTTCAACAAAAAAATAGCGATTGCACTTAGAATCAAGCAATCTTCTATTGTGGACAATTAAATCGTCCCATGTAAGAACTGCTTCTGTTTTTGTCAAGCCAGTTGAAAGCACAAATGCCTTAATTGCCTCTGGCAAAAAGCCTCTTCTTCTTAAAGCCACTAAAGTTGTTAGAGAAGGATCGTCCCATCCACTAAGCTGTTTTTTCTTTACCTTTTCCCTTATAACTCTGCCAGAGCTTTCAACACCTTTGAGATTAAACCTTGCAAATTCATATATCTTTGTTTCTCTGAAGCCAGCCATTGTTTGTATTAGCCTTTGTAATTCATTTCTAAGTTCAAATTCCTTGCTTCTCAACCTATATGTTACACCTTCAATGCCATCCATTATTGCACTTTCAAAGTCATAATTTGGCCATACCCTATACTTTTTCTTTTTTCTTGGGTGGCTTTCACCAACAATCCTAAAAATTACAGGATCTCTAAGGGTAGTGTTAGGACTTTGCATATGTCCCTTAAGCCTTAAAACATATTTGCCAACTCTTGCTTTGAACATTTCCTGCCATAAAGCTAGGTTTTTTTCAGGCTGTATGTACCTATGCTCGCATTCTATACCACTTTTCCTGTTTTCCTTTATTGTTGTTTGGTTGCATGAGCATATATAAGCATGATTTTCCTTAATTATTTTTTCAGCGTACTTGTAGAACTCTTCCATAAAATCAGAAGCATAGTCTACCCTATCTGGCTTGATGCCAATCCACTCATAATCCTTTATATTCATTTCATAAAATTCTTCATCCACAAGCTCTGGGTTAGTATCTTCAAATCTCAAGTAGAAAGTTCCATTATACCTTTTTGCAAGCTCGTAATTAACAATAATGGCTTTTGCATGCCCAATATGAGGGTATTTGCTTGGTTCTGGAGGAAAAGCTGTGACTACTTTTTGCCCTTCTCTTATGCCAAGAAACTCAAAGATGTCCTTTTGTTTAGGTTGTTGTTCTTTCTTTTCGTCACCTAAGGCATCCATCATTAGAATTGGGTCTAATTCCTTTTGTTGTTTTTCAACCGAAAGCTTATTGATACTGGCTACTATCTTATTAATTTCCTTACTTATTGATTGAATTTCTCCCTTCAAGTCAGGATTTTCAGCAAGAACCTTTCCAATTACAGCCCCAGCATTTGCTTTTCCTTTGTATTTTACAGCATTCTGCAAAGCGTACTTCCTTATTGTAGTTTTAAGCTTTAAATCCATAATTACGAGTAAAATAGAAAGTTATATAAATAACTTATTCTACAAAAAATGTCACGCAAAGGCTAAAGGGGTTATTTTTTAGTTTTCTCCCGCAACCTTTTTGACTTTGTCAAAAAGCTTGACCAAATATATGGGGGGTTTAATGAAAAGAAAAACTTCTACAATACCAAAAGCTAGTGTAGCAAGAATATTGCTTAAAGCAGGCGCTAAAAGAGTATCTCAAGGTGCAGTTGATGCTTTTACAGATATTCTTACAGATATTGCATTGAAGATTTCTAAAAGAGCTGCTGACATATCAAAACATGCAGGAAGAAAGACTGTGCACGAAGGAGATGTTAGGTTAGCTGCAAAATAAATTTGTTGAATCTTATTTTCTAAAAAATTTCAATCTGTTCGCTTCGCTCACATATTCTAGTGCTCGGTTTCGCTTTCCTACCATATCGCTCAACCTCGCCTATACATTTAAGAAAGTATTTTAAACCATTTATTTTTCTCCTAACTTTAATGGGCTGGTAGTTAAACCTGGTATAATGCGCCCTTGGCTTTGAAAAACAAAAAGGGTGAGGCTCGGGGTTCAAATTGTTAAAAAACATGAATTTCCCCGCCAGTCCATTTTTATAAAAAATGTTCAAACTAATCTACACAGCAGACTTGCATGGCAATGAAGAATTCTACAAAAGATTACTAAAAAAAGCAGAAGATGAAGATACTAATGCAATCGTTATTGGAGGTGATTTATGTCCAAGAGATGGGCTTACTCTAAAAGGTAAAATAAATAATCAAAGAATTTTTCTTGAAAAATTTATGATTCCTTTGTTTAAAGATTTTAGATTAAAAAATAAGAATATTGAAATTTATGCAATAATGGGCAATGATGATTTTAGAATAAATTTAGAAATTTTGGAGAATGAAGAAAAAAATAAAATTTTGAAATCAATTCATAAAAAATCAATAAAATTAAACAATAAATACAGTATTGCTGGCTACAGTTTCGTTAACCCAACTCCATTTCGCTTGAAAGATTGGGAAAAACCAGATTTTAGCGAAG
>CAZSIU010000122.1:0-3293 GCA_964607225.1 uncultured Methanosarcinales archaeon
GAATAAGTAAAATATTAAATATTTTGTGCTTATAATTTATAAGCTTTATATAAAAATTATTTGACCATAACATCCTCCAAGTATAGCAAGTTTTATTTTGATTAATTAGGTTAAATCCTTAAGTTCCCCTATACTTTTTGAGTTAAAACCAAACTCTTCTGAAGCTTTTAAATCCCACTGATTTGATGATACATATATTATCTCATTAGCAGGCAATTTTATATAATCAACTACTATTTGGTAAGCCTTTTTGCTTGGCTTATAAACTCCATTGTTTTCTGCAGTAAAAATTTTTTTGAATTTTACAGGACTTTTTGCAAATAAGTTTATTTTCTCAAGTAGATCATTATCTGTGTTGGTAAGTATAAATAAATCGTGGTTTTTTTCCAGCTTTAGCAACAAATTAGGTATTTCAGGGAAGAATTCCATCTCCATATATAAGTCAAATAATTTTTCAACATCATTTGTATCTGCTTGTTTAATTAACTTGGTATAAGAAAGATTTGTAATCTCTTTAAATGATTTTTTCACATTTGCAAAAACAAATTCACGCTGATTTTGGAAAAATTCATTTACAAATTCTTCTGAACTTATTATCAAAGAGTATTTTTTAGCTATATGCAAAAAAAAATTTCCGTATATAGAAGACTCGTCAAGTAAAGTATCGTATAAGTCAAAGACAATAGGTTGTTTATAGCTGTTTAAATCCATTTTATTTTATTCTTTTAATATTTGGAATTTTATTTACCAAAAATTCCCCTAAAAAAATGAACTGTGTGTCCCACATCAGTGCCTTGTCTATATAGATTTAACGCTTCTCTTGCGCTTACCCTATAATCTCTTAAAGCAATTGATAATTCCATTCCATCAATTTTTGTAGTAGGATTTGAAATATCTAATTTTTTTAGATGTTTCCTAACCTCAGCATAATGATAAAAAGAAAATTCAACATCATCTCTTTCAGCGTTAGCGTATTCTGGAATAACAATCTCTGGCTCAGTTTGCCTCTTAAATCCCGAGCACAATTCTTCTAGTCTAAATCCTGCTTCAGAAAACATAATGGAGAATAACTCATAAGGAACTCTTCCCCCTATAATAGACAATACAGATCCTCCTGGATTCAAAATACCTTTAGCCGAATGCAAAAACAATTCTTGCATCGCCAATAAATAATCCTTGGCATTTTTTGATGTAATTAAATCATCTTTCCCTTTCTTATATAAGCTTGATAATTTATAGCCTTCATTTATATTTTCCTCCTCTGATGGCAAATTTGGCAAATTAGCATATACCAAATCTACTTTTAAGTTTCTACCTGAAAATGGTTTGCATAAATCACCAACAAGAGCATGTACTCGTGGTTCAGGACTGCAATCTGGAATATTTTTCTCAACATTTTCTCTTGATAAGCCAATAACCCTTTGGTCTATATCTGTAATCAACAATTGCTCAATCCCGTCAATAGTTGAATAAGCTCCTAAAGCATCCAACCCATTGCCAGTTCCAATAATAGCCATTCTTTTAGGCACTTTTCCTTCTTGAACTAAACATTTATGAAGTTCTTTAAACCCAAAAAATGTATAAAATAGCCAGTTATCTTGCGCATTAGTTTTTAGTGTATACATATGCTCATTAAGGGTTATAACTACTTGTCTTTCAATTCCACATTCTCGGAATAATTCTGACACATCTTGTTCTGTTGTTTCCATTATTTATGCTCTTAAAACTTTTTCTCTAAAATAACTTTCAATTCTCTCAGACAAATAATCCCCAAATAATTGAGTTGTACCAAAATCTGTACTGCCTGGAGATACTCTTAATGATAACCCAAAAACATTATGTCTCACCATATGAATATGCGGAGAAGAAAAACCAAAATTTGATGCTGCCAAAATAGGTATATTGTCTCTAAATGCTTCGTCAGCAATATGCCTATATAAGTTTAGCAATATTTCCCCAGTTACAATCTGATCATCAAATTTCAAATAAATAATTCTGCCGCCATTGCCATAATTTCTCATAGCTGTCTCATAATCTTTATGTTCTGGAAGCCATGCAGAATAAACTTTTCCTAACCTGTTTTTTTTAAACCTTGCATCAAGAGTCCTAGCAAGATACTCTATATTTCTATCGTATCTTCTCATTCTACTTCTTATACTCTCCCTTGTTTCTATATTAGCCAGATATGCTTCCTCTATTGATGGGACTCTTCCAGACATAGCCTTTATATCGTTAATTTTTGTATAAGGGTCAACAACTTCATCGAAGTTTTTAGTATCATATTTTAAAAATAAAAAACCGGATTTACTTATATCCCAACCAGCTTGAGTAAATTTGATTCCACTGATGAAAGTGGCTAAACAGAAATTTTTTGGCATCCCGTCCGGGAAATGCCTTTCATATAGGTTAGTATCAAAAGTTACTACATGATCTATTAGCATATATTTTGGTCTTTTGAAGTCCATTTTTTTAATTTCAGAAAAGATTGATTCCAAGTCAGTAGCATGTAAGGTTGGATAATTTTGAATGCCCTCCAAAGAAATTGACTGAACATTATCGTCCATTAACAGTTCCATTATTTTGTCTGTATCTGTTTCATCAAAAGTTGCGAATGTTGGGTCATTCCCATCAATAATCCCTTTTTTGATTTCTACCCAACAATTCTCACCAATATAGTTCCTTCTCCCATTGGAATGTGAAAGAGATTTCATAAAATCGTTAAACGTATTAGCTGAAGCAAGACCGCATGTAAATATTATCACTCTCAAACCTGGAACATTACCGTACAATTTATTTGCCATTTCCTCTGCAGCTTTTTTAAGTTCTGGATGGTCTTCATATCTTAAAGGAGGGTTTTGACCAGGCAATTGATATAAGATATAACCGCCTCTTGCATAATCTACAGTATGTTCCCTGTAAGAAAAGAGAAGGTTTTGAGTTGGATCAAGAACGATAGGTAAACCATGCAATGTGGGAGTATGCCTTAAAAGACAAGTTCTTGAAGCAACACTTTTATTTAAGGCATAACCTGCTAATTTTATTAGATTGTTAAAGACTAAAGCATCTGTTAGGTCTGGATTATTAGTAAACCCTACAAGTTCGTCTAAAGATTGCTTAGCGGATTCTATATCATCTTGATTACTCCATAATATTTTTTTGTCTGGTCCTGATATTGACCTATGGCTAGATGTAGCTAGTAAAATTGAATGATACTCTTCCAGCTTACCTTTTTCCTGGTTAACAATCTGTTCAATTTCTGAAATTAAGGATGACCTATCTTCACTAAATGTAGC
>CAZSIU010000123.1:0-3290 GCA_964607225.1 uncultured Methanosarcinales archaeon
ATGAAAGAAAAATCTAAAGGAACATCGCTTTGGTTCTTAAACAGGCTTTCTGAGCCTCCTAAAATATTTTTGAATAAACCACCCATTTTTATAGAAGAAGTTATTTTAGTTGTTTATATATTTTTTGTTAGACTCTAGTACCACATTTGCTGCAAAAACTATCACTAATCCTTACAATATTACCGCATCTTCTGCAATGCTTAAATCTTTGATAATTTTTTGGTGTTTGATGCTGTACCTTATGCACAATTTCTTTTTTACTAGTTTTTCTATTTATAAGACTAATTAACAATTTAATAATTCCAACTAGAATAAAAAATAAACCAACATAAAAGAAAAATATTAGTTTTTCATAATTCAATCTCCATGACAGGATTGAAACAAACAAGCCAATAACAATGTAAATTATCCAATGGATTTTTGCCATTTTAAGTTGTAATGTACAGGCGAGGTGTTGTGATATGGTAGAAAAGCAACACCGAGCAGTAAAATTTGCCGAAGGCGTATTGAATTTTTTCAATATAATTTTTAGTAAAGTTTATTTAATGTTAAATTGATATTTTATTAACTTTCTTTTATCATTCACAACGCAATAATTTAAATCAATTTTTCATAATAATAAAAAAAATCAATCTCTTTTCCCAATTACTTTCTTTCCTATATATTTCTGTAATATAGTTGGTACTTTAATTGTCCCAGCTTTTTGCTGATAGTTTTCAACAATTGCTCTTATTGTTCTGCTTGTTGCAATTGCTGTGCTGTTTAATGTGTGCACATATCCCTTTTCTTCTTCTTTCCTATACTTTATGTTGAGCCTTACTGCTTGGTAAGAAGCGCAGTTTGAGCAGCTTATAACCTCTCTGTAAAGATTTTCTCTAGGTGACCATGCTTCTAAGTCATATTTCTTTGCAGCAACACTGCCGATATCTCCAGTACATACGTTAACAACCCTGTAAGGAATTTTCAATTTTTGGAATATTTCCTCTGCATTATTTAATAATTCCTCATGAAATCGCCAAGAATCTTCTGGTTTGCAGAAAATAAACTGCTCAACCTTATTGAAATGATGCACTCTAAACAAGCCTCTTGTGTCAATACTGTGGCTTCCTAGCTCTTTTCTGAAGCAAGGCGAAAATCCAACAAATTTAAGTGGTAATTGATTTTCATCTAAAGTTTCATTCATAAACATTGCTGCAATTGGATGCTCTGATGTTGCGATTAGCAACAAATCTTCATCTTCAAGCTTGTACATCATAGTCTCAAAATCTTTTAAGTCTGTAACACCTTCATATGGCTTTCTTCGTAGCATTAATGGTGGTTCAACAAAGACATAGTCTTTTTTTGTTAAAAAATCAACTGCAAAATTTACCAAAGCAAGCTCTAGCTTTGCAATGTCGCCAAGCAAATAATAAAAACCATGTCCAGAAACTTCGCTAGCTTTTTCAAAATTTGCCAAACCAAGCTCCTGTAACAATTCACCATGAGGCTTAAGCTCAAAGTTAAACTTTGGCTTTTCACCCCATTCTTTAACAATAACATTATCATTTACGTCTTTGCCAATTGGCACAGATTCATGCAATATATTTGGCAATCTCATCAAATAATACTCAATCTTGTTTTTCAGTTCTTCAATCCTTTCATCACTTTGCTTTATTTTATTAGGTAATTCTTTTGCTTCCTGTATTTTTTCTTTTATGTCTTTGCCTTGTTTCTTTAACTTGTTTATTTCATCCGTTATTTCATTTCTTCTTTGCCTCAGCTTTTGGTTTTCCTGCAATAATTTTCTGTGTTCAACATCGCATTTTAGCAAATCTTCTAACCACTCAATTTTTTCTTTTTCATTTCTTTTTTCCAAATCTTTCCTTACAATTTCAGGATTTTCACGAATGAATTTTATGTCAAGCATAAGAAAAGAATTCGTTAGAATGTATAAAAAGGTTGCGGAAAACGTAAGATATATAAATGAGAGTTTTAAGAGATTGATAAAAAAGGTGATTTGGGTTAATGACTGCTGATAAGGGTAGGAGAGAGATTCGTCAAGGTGTTTTTGATCCAAGAAGCTCTATAATAATTCCTAATTTTGGAAGAGACTTAACTTCATTAATAGTAGATGGAATTGACATAACTCATGAAATAAATGAGATTTCTAATGTGGGTGATGATACTCGTCTTATATCTCCATATAAACCAGTTCTACAGCTTGAGCAACACGCTGCAGTTGAGGGAGTTGGTTTATACGACAGAGGATTTGCATTAGGTGGTGAGGAAGTAATCGAAATAAAATATGGTCCAACTGGTTTAGAATCGTTGTTGAAAATTTTCAAATCAAGATCAATTGCACTTGAAAATAGTACAAAAAATGGAAAACTTAGGCAATTTTTTGCCTCTGCAACTTATTCTCAAGGTAAGTTGGTAGGAAGGCATTTGGTGTCAGAAAGAATAGCACCTGCTATAGATTATGCGATACAAAAATCTTCAGCATATTATGACTATAAAAAAAGATGCATGTTCTGTGATATAAGAAGACAAGAACAAAATACCATGGTAAATGAAGAATCGAGAGTTATTTTCCTAGATAAGTACAACAATGGGTATTTGGGTTTTGTGCCATTTGACCCTCCACAAGAATATTACTTAACCATTCTTCCATTAAAGCATGTTTTAAGATTAAAAGAACTTTCGGATGAAGAAATTAAAAACCTAGCATTTAGAATTTACCAATCTATAGAAATCCTTAATTATGCAACGAAAGGGCAAAGAGTAGATGTATTTTTGTACTCAACACCTTTATCACATCCTAAAGCTGAAAATTTAGAAAAAAGCCACCATTTTTATGTTAGAGCAGTACCAGAAGGAACCCAAAATGAAATTAGGGGTACTGGCTGGTATGTTGTTACCAAAAGACCAAAAGATGTAGCTGGAGAATTAAGGGGATTTTTAGAGCAATTATTTTCAAACCACTAACCTTATCTTTTCCTTCCTATTCAAAGCATCCATCAACCTTCTTCCTATATTGTTGCTTTTCTTTATTTTTATTGTTCCAGTTTTTCCTGCTTTTGCGCTAAGCAAAAATTCATCACCAACATAAATGTCAACATCTCTGTTTTGCATGTCCATACCAAGCTCTATCATTAATTGGTTTTTCTTGAAATTTACTTCAAAAGGCACTTCTCTTTGTTCTTTTGCAACACCTTTTATATTGTATTTTTCATTTAAACTTTTTACGTCAATGCTTATGCCAAGCTTTTCTTCTAAACGATTAATGTTAGTTCCTTGCTTTCCAATTATCC
>CAZSIU010000124.1:0-3274 GCA_964607225.1 uncultured Methanosarcinales archaeon
ATAGACATTTTATCAGAAGAAACATAATGACAAAAGGCTCTGTAATTGACACAGAACTTGGCAAGGCAAGAATCACCTCAAGACCAGGACAAGATGGAGTTATTAATGCGGTGTTGATTTCTTGAGTGTTGTTACTATCTAATAGTCAAAAATAGAAAGATTTATAAAGGGTTATTTTATGTTTACTAGTACTATGGCTAAAGTAATTTTTTTAAACGATGTGTATAATAATGGTGTACCTTACCATAATAGCCCTATTGATGAATTAAACGGACTAAAAAGTGAGTTAAGAGGGAGAGCTGAATTAAGGGCTAGAGCTAATGGTATCTTACAGTCAAGAGAATTTGGATTAAGGCATACAACAATAGACGATGTTGTTGAGCAACAAAGAACCAACGCTTATTTTGCAGGAAAAGATATAATTGTTCTATACCCAGAATCTGGTTCAAGAAGATTTAGTACCGGCTTAGAATTAATATTTCCGCATAACTTGGACCCTGAAATGTCTCTTGCAACACTTGTTGTTTTGAAGGAAAGATATGGAAAGGGCTATCAACCTGAGATTTTTGAAGATGTACCTAAGTCAGAATTTGCGTGGAATGGAAATGTGGAAAGATTGATTGTTGCAACATTAAGGTACTTTACAGCTAGTAAACCTTTTATGGGTGATCGTAGAGGATACAGAGAAAGAGAAGTGTACGATGCTGCAAAAACTTTTATGGAGGCATATGAATCATTAAAAAAAGAATTAAATAAAGGTAATGGAAGAGAGTTCAAAAATTTTGTATTGATGTCGGCATTTACTGCTACTTATAATAGAATTAAAGAAACGTTTAGGAATCCTTATTTCCGAAAAATGTTTGAATCCTCACATGAATTTTTAAAACAAAACTCTACAGAAATTGACTCAAACGAGATTCTTGGGTACATAGGTAAAAAACCTGTTAAAAAATATATGACACAACAGGAGTTAGCTAAAATGTCCACAAAAAGAAAATGGCAAATTATTAATACGGAATTAAGTAAAGAGCCAGTAGCAAAATAAAATGCAGCAAGAAACCCTTGAAATTAAAGCCCGCAGATATGCGCCAGTTATTTATACCTCGAACGGCAATAAAATATTTCTCCCTGCAGAGTCTTATGCGATGGGCGACATTTTAATAACACATCCCAATATTTTGTATGAGCAACTAAAGGCATGGCAGGAATTTAGAAAACACCCCCCAGAGGACCTTAAAACACTATTGTTTAAATTAGCTACCAATTATTTTGTTCAAACTCCACAAAAAACAGATGGAAGATACCAAACAAGAAAAAAGGATTTGTTATCGTTGTCACCAACTGAATTAAGGTTTGCTTTGTTAAGAAAACTTTTTGCAGAAAAAGAAAGTTATAATTTATGGAGAGTTGGTGGTGAAGATGCAATCCAGAGAGGTAGAAGAAACAGAAAAAGACCTTATAGTGGGAAAGTTGTTTTAACTGGTAATGTAAAAGCAATGGAAAGAGGTGGTAGAGGTGATATTCCAACACATTACTCTGTTAATATAATAAATCCGTTTAGTCTTCCAGAAGGCATTTATTGTAGTTGTGAAGATTTAAGATGGATGGACACAAAAGAAGGTCCTGTAAGCATTGATGGTGTTTGTACACATGCTGCCGCACTACAAAATTATGCGGCGCAAAATCCAGGTTTGGTAAGAAATTTCTTAAATATTTCAAGACTTGGTAACAGAAAATTCTTTTTACCTTTCCATTTTAGAGAAAGTCAACATCATAATTTGAGGCGTTATGGTATATTAATAGAAGATTTAGAACATTTATCAGCACAAAATTTAGATTTGTCACATTTAAAGATAGATATATTGGTTGATCATTTGTTTGATGGTAATAATTATTTTGATATAGGGAAGAAACTTTTGCTTATACCACATATCTATAACCCTGTTTTATTAGACGCTATATTTGCTGGAAAAGCTTTCTATGAGGTGATTATACAGGAAAATGTTAAAAGGGATATAGACCTTCATCAACTTGAAGAAACTAAAAGAATGCTTAGTGAAATGTTAAGTCAACTTACATCGCAAGGTTATAAAATACAAGGTTATGCTTTGGAATTTAAGGACTCACCTTGGGAAACTATATGTATGAATTATGAAAAAGATAATAAAATTGTTAGAATTTTATTTAATGAAAAATTCCCTCCTGTATTTATCTTCAGAAAAAAGACATCCAATGATATAAGAAATCCATTTTTGGTTGAGAGATACAATCACCCTTTTAGTTACTTATTTGCGCGGACAGTAAGTATAGACGACAGGACTAAAGAAATTACAAGTTTTGAGGTAAGACTTCCAACACAGATTACTCTACCACAAAGTTTAAGACAAGAGTATAGAATGGCAATTGCAACTCACTTTCCTGGTGGGTTAGATGCTTTAGCTTCAAGAATAAGGGAAAGACCTATTCCGATGGGTAATGAATTAATAGTTTGGTTACGTCATTGAAACAAATAACAAAGAATAAAAATATGCAAGTATAACTTTTTCTTATGAATAATCTCAATTTAATTTATGACCTACTACTTTCACATTTTAACCCACAGCACTGGTGGCCAGTCACCCCAAGAGGCAAGCTTCATCCAGAATATTGTGGTGGGCCAAAGACTGAAAAACAACAGCTAGAAGTTTGTTTTGGAGCTATCTTAACCCAAAACACAAACTGGAAAAATGTTGAAAAAGCAATTGTTGAACTGAACAAAAATGATTTGATTGATGTCAATAAAATACATAAAATAAATGTTAAAAAACTTGCTTTATTAATAAAATCTTCTGGTTATCATAATCAAAAAGCAAAAAAGCTAAAGAATTTTTGCGAATTTTTAGTGAAGAATTATAATGGAAAATTAACTTTATTATTTAAAAAAGATATTAATGAACTAAGAAAACAATTATTATCGGTTAATGGAATTGGTCCAGAAACAGCAGATTCAACAATATTATATGCTGCAAAAAAGCCGATATTTGTGATTGATGCTTATACAAAAAGGATAATGAGCAGAATTGGTTATAAAGAAAAAACATGAAGAACTGCAAAATTTGTTTATGCATAACATTCAAAATAACGAAAGATTATTTAATGAGTACCATGCATTATTAGTAGAATTAGGAAAAAACATATGCAAAAAAGAGCCTTTGTGCCAAGAATGCCCAATAAATAAGTATTGCAATTATTACAAAAATATTTATACTAAAAATAATAATTAAACTAATATGGC
>CAZSIU010000125.1:0-3268 GCA_964607225.1 uncultured Methanosarcinales archaeon
AAAATTCTGTTATTTTGCTGCAATAATTAAGCATGTCATTGTCTATCTCGCCAAAAGGTACAATTCTATACACTCTATATCTCTCTGCAAATTTTGCGAAATCAGCAACATGCTTCAATGCATTTGACTTAAACTTTTCATAATTGTTTATTGGTTCACCACCAAAACTACTTCTTAACTCTACCTGCAAACCATTTTTATGTGCAAAGTTAATAAATAGGCCAAGTCTCTCTGGGGAAAAAGTAATCTCATTATTTTTAATAAATCGTGCTGGCCATATAGTCACCATATTAATACCTAGTTCTTTTGCTTTGGTAATATCCTCTTTAGTGAACGCATTATCATGGAAACTTACACTTTTAGCAAATGAGATTATTGTTTGTGGAGGTTCTACTACTTCTTCAGTTGCTCCAGGAAATCCTCCCACTGGCATAGGCATCACTTCTCCTGAAAGTAATTTACAAAAAAGTTTATCAGGATTTTCTGAACACCAGTCTTGGCATTCTTTCATGTTTTGCTGGCAGTATTGCTGACATTCAGGTCCTTTGCACCCTTTGGGCCCTTCTACTTCAAAAAAACCAAGCCCTTCTTTCATTTCTTTTGGGCAGATGCCAGGCAGTTTTTCACATAAATTTAAACATTCCTTAGGATTTTTCATGCAAAAATCTGGACCAACTCTTCCGACTTTTTCAATAAAAGTTGTGTCTATTGGGCATTTATTTGGATTCTGTTCGCAGAATTCTTTGCATTCTTCCTGATGCTGTTGGCAATATTGATGACATTCATCCCCTCTACAACCAAGTGCTATTTTTGTTGTGTCATTTGCTAGTTTTTTTATGCTTAAATTTTCAGCTTCACTTTGATTTAAATAAACTGTTTTTTGAATGGAAATTTTACTACAACTAACAAATATTAACAATAGAACAAATCCGATAACTACTACCTCTTTTTTCATATTGTGAAAATTATAAATCTCATTTATTAATATTTCTTTTTCACTTCAAAATCCTTCCATTCTTTCTGCTCCAAAGCAATAAGTCAAGCTCGTCCATGTCAATTCCAATCTCTTTGGAGAAGTCAATGAATTTTTGCTCAATTTCTAAATATTCTTTGTTATTTTTTGGCTTTTCATTTGTTTTTGAAACATCAAATTCATGCAACGAATTTATTATATGCTTATCCAGAATTGCATAACCTCTAAAGCCAATATTTCTTAAGAAATGTGATGCTTCTTTTAATCCAATCCCCTTGATGTCTTTGTTCAATGCAAAAAAATCTCTTAGCTCGTCTTTGTTTTTGAATGTGTTTATTTTATTTTTTAATTTAAAATTCAATGAATTTTTTAAATAATTTCTAGTATGAATAATATGTGCAGGCCTCACATTAGTAAAGCGATAAATTCCTTCCAATCTTCTAGTCATGTCATCTGCAGTTCCATTTATAAGAACATTTCTAACAGCATCAACTGCCTTTGCACCCATCTCTGCGCTTGTATTGGCTGTGAAAATGCAAAAAGCAAGTTCTTCAAACAATCTATAATCATCTTTTATTTCAACAGGTAGCAAAATTAATTCACTATTTCTATAAAACCAAGAATAAGATTCGTCAAAGAATTTTTGGAATTGATTTAATCTTTCTTTTATTTTGAATTTTTTATTGTTATATTCTAATTTTAATTGTTCTATTTTGTCCATAAGGTTAGAATTATTTGCTATTTTTTAAAGTTTGTTATCACTCTAATTTCAAAGTAAACTCCACACCGCTTCCAATCGGCACAAGAACACTTCTCATATTTTTATGATTTCTGACATGATGCAAGTAATCTTTCATGTACTTCTCAAACATTATTGCGTTGTCGGCAACAATTACAGCATTTTTTGTTAGTTTTGGATAAGCTACTTTAAAATAATTAATGTAATCTTCTTTGACTGCATCAAGAAATAAGAAGTCAAATTTATTTTTTAATTTTGAAATTTCTTCTAAAGCATCACCATGCACAATTTTTATGTTACTTAGATTTGCTCTTTTAAAATTTTCTAGTGCCATCTTTACCTTATGCTCTGATATTTCAATAGTTGTAACTCTGCCATTATTTTGCCTTACAGCTTCTCCAAGCCATATTGTAGAGTAGCCATTAGAAGTTCCAACCTCAAGAATATTTTTTGATTTTGCTATTCTTATTAAAATGTTAAAAAATTGTCCTGTATCTGCTGAAATATTATAATAACCTTCATGCGTGTGACCAAAGAACGTAAGTTCGTTCAACAAATTTTTTATTACTCTATCCATCTTATACTTAGTAAATTTGCTTTATTTTTATTATTTTTGATTTGTTATTTTTTATTAAATTTATACTCTAAATTATTCTTCATTAAATAATAAAATATTATTGTTCCTGCTAATACAATAATTGCGCTTGAAACAAAAACAAAAGCTAAGCTTGTTACTAGCATTATTAAGCCAGCAATAATCGGTCCTATACCACCTCCAATGCCAAAAGCAGTATTAAACAAACCCATAACAGAGCCCATTCCAAGCTTTTTGCCAAGCTGTGCTGTTATTGCACTTCCAGCTGGAATGCTAATTGCAGAGCCAAAACCCATCAATGCATTGAATAAAAGCAGTGTGTAAAATCCAGTTGACAAAGGCATTAGAGCAAGAGCAATTAGCATCATTATGCTTCCAGCAATAAGCATTGCAATTTTATCGCTTTTATCTGCTAAAATGCCGAAATATCTTTGAAATGCAGAAGAAATAAGCAAATTAGCTGTAACAACAAATCCAATCTGGAATATGCTTACATTTATTTTTTCAGCCAATAATGGCAAAAAGCCCATTAAAGCTGCTACTCCATAAGCATTCATCACTCTAAAGATTAGCATTGCTTGCATTGTTTTATCTTTTAGTATAGTCTTGAATGGTGAAGGTTTCATTTTTTTATGAGCATTTATTTCTGGCAATAAAAACAATAAAAATAATAAAGAAAAAAAACTAATCAAACCCATTGCGTAGAAAGCTGCATTAATACTCCAAATATCATACAAAGCTCCACCTATTATTGGGCCAAAAGCCAAGCCCATGAAAAATGAGATTGTAAAAGTGCCAAGGTACTTGCCTTCTTGATTTTTTGGCGCAATATCACCAACATAAGCCATTGAAATTGGCAGCACCATTGCAGATGCCAATCCATGAAAAAATCTTATTATTACGAGAGATGTTGTTGTATGTGCAGCTGCATAAAAAAATGATAAAATTGTGTAGCCTGCTA
>CAZSIU010000126.1:0-3200 GCA_964607225.1 uncultured Methanosarcinales archaeon
TTGTGAGCGAGTTCGCAAACGAAGCTCACTCGCATTCGACTGTTTTTATTAATGTGAACTTGATGTTGTAATTGAATATCCTTTATCTGACATAGCGCAATAAATTAAAAATCATTTTAAAAAATAATCAACTAAAACAACAAATTATTTAAACTCAAAATAAAGTGAATTTTGTATGAAAATCGGCTTTATCGGCTTGGGAAGAATGGGTTTTAATATTGTTTTAAATTTAAAAACCCACAAAATTCCTGTTATTGCCTACAACAGAAGCCCAGAACCATTAAAGAAAATTAGAAAATATGATGTCGAAGTTACATTTTCAATTGAAGAGTTAATCAATAAACTGCCAAAACAAAAAATAATATGGCTTATGGTTACAGCAGGCAAACCAGTTGATGCTATGATTAAAGAATTATTGCCTTATCTAAAAAAAGATGACATTATAATTGATGGAGGAAATTCTTTTTATAAAGATTCAATAAAAAGATATAAATTTCTTAAAAATAAAAAAATACATTTTATCGATATTGGAACAAGTGGTGGCTTGAAAGGAGCAAGATATGGTGCTTGCTTAACCATTGGTGGTGATGAAAAAATTTTCAAAAGAATTGAATGGCTCTGCAAAGCAGTTTCTGCAAAAAATGGATATGCTTATGTTGGCAATGCAGGAGCTGGGCATTTTGTAAAAATGGTTCATAACGGGATTGAGTATGCTTTATTGCAAGCTTATGGAGATGGATTTGAGTTATTGCATAGAGGACCTTACAAACTTGATTTAAGGATAATAGCAGAAACATGGCAGAATGGTTCTGTAATAAGAAGTTGGTTGCTTGAATTAGCAGTAGATGCTTTCAAAAAGGATGCTAACTTAAGCAAAATAAAAGGTCTTATTGGTGGAGGAGAAACAGGACAATGGGCAGTAAATACAGCAAAAGAATTCAAAGTTCCATTTGAAAGCATTAAATTGGCATTAAATTTAAGAAAAAGCTCAAGAAAAAAGCCAAGTTTTGCAGGCAAAGTAATTGCTGCTTTAAGGAATGAGTTTGGCGGGCATGAAGTGGTGAGGAAATAGTTTATGATATTATAGCCACCATTATTATAAAGATTTAAATATTTGAATTAAAGAGTGATATTATGACAACTATTTTTGACGTTAAGGTAGATAAGTTATTTGCTTATATTTTCTTTATTTTAGCTTTTGTCATACCAGGTTTTGGAATATTATACATAACGGACCAAAATATCTTTGCCAATACGGATGTTTATAAATTGACATTGCTATCAATTCTTTTTTCTATACCAATCTTTTTTATAGGGATTATCACTGCAAATAGTATTGAAAAGTACTTTCCAAACAAACCAACTAAATCTAAAGAAGACGAAGCTTTGAACTATTTTTCAATGGCTTCGTTAATTTCGATATTGATTTTTTATGCAGCCATTTTAGAATATTTATATTCAAAGTTCCATTCACTTTTTCTTACTGATATTTTTAGTTCAATAACAGCGATTTATCTCTATTCCATAATTGCAGCATTTTCCCTATTCATTCTATTGTGGTTGAAGTCTAAATGTAAAAAACAATAACTAAACAATTATTTAGCAGGTAATTAACTGTAAGTTTATTAACAATAAAGAGGAAAGCCAAAAGCCCACAAAACTGCGGATTAGAAATAATAAATTTCCTATACCTTTAATATTTATTATACAAAGAGGACAATATTAATCTAAATTTAATTCTTTATTTTTGGTGAAATATAGAAGATAACCTACTTCTTTATTATTTGAGTAAGGATAATTTTTATATATAAACTCCCTTAATTTTAAATTGTTTGGTATGTTTATCTTCCTTTCTTCTTCAGGGGTTATGTCATTTAGGTTGATTTCCTTAAATGAGTTCAAAAAAATGTCTATTATATAAAAAAATGACTTCGGTTTATTCTTTATAATCTCGTCTGCTTTTCCAGACTTTAGTATTTCGTCAGTTTCTTTATAAACATATTGCTTGTTGATTTTAAAGGGAGAATTATCAAGAATAACCAGATTATCATCAAAAAGGTGATCGAATGGGAGTTCTGGGTTTAATTCATCTTTAGGCATCCATATTGTGATGCCCTCTCCTAATTTCTTTTCCTTAAAAATAGATAAATAAGGTCCAAATCTTCTTTTCCTTAAGTAATCGTGCATCGTTTTTTTATCCATATCGAGAATAAGAATACTTAACATTAAAAAGCTTTTGAATTTTGTACCCACCTGTTTAGTTTAGACACCATGAAACCTAACTTTGTCTATAAACTTAATCGTCTTTTGGTTGTATAATCCAAAACAAATCTTTATAAATATCTAAAATAAGTTTATATTATGGTTGATAAAGAGAATATAAAGATAGAAGATATATCAATCGAACAGATTAATGAATCGCATAAGGAGATAATCAAATCATTTAAATCCTTTCAGACAGAACTTGTTGATTTTCTACTTGAAGATGCTTTGGATAATCAAAATAAAAAAATTTCTACCACTTACCTATGGTTTTACAAGCCAAAAAGGGAGTTAGTTGGCTATATAACTGTATTAACCGATGCAATTCGGTTGGAAGGGAGTTTGAAAGAATATTTTAGAGAAGAAGGCATAAAATATAAATCCCTACCTGCATTAAAAATCGGCAGAGTATGTGTCTCTGATGGTTACAGAGGAAGAGGGATAGGAACATTAATGATTGAATTTGCCATAATTCTGGCAGAAAGAATTGGAAAAGAAGTAGGTTTAAGATTTATCACAACAGATGCCAAAAGGCACGAAGACCAGAAAAAAGATTCAGTGCATTTCTATAAAAGATTAGGTTTTAACATGTTAAAACAAAGAGAAAAGGGCACTTTGCCAATGTATAAAGACTTAATCAAGAAATGATTCAAAAAATTTTCTATTTTTATTTACTTGCCCATAAAGTGTTTTATCTATCTTAGAGATTGGAGATTTCTCTCTTTTTATCATCATTTCAACAAATTGTCTTGCTTCTTCTCCCTTCAATGTTGGTGTTGCTCTAATTGGTTTTGCCATTTTTGTATGTCATTAATTCGTAGCTGAAAAAAAATCTTGGCAATATATAAACCTATCTTTTTAGTGTTTGGTAATTCATATCCCAAAACCAAAACCTTTATATAGTACTGCTTATATACCAATTCTATACTTTTTAAATA
>CAZSIU010000127.1:0-3149 GCA_964607225.1 uncultured Methanosarcinales archaeon
AGACAATATTCCAAGTTAATGTTAATAAGGAAAACCTTAGCATTGCAAAGCAAGCATTGGAAAGAGCATCAAAAAAATTGCCTTGCTCGTGCACAATTCAAATTATTGAGAGGAAATAAGCCATAACAATTTTACTATTTTTATTTAAAATGCTACACGAACAATATCTTGCACTTATTCAGCAAAATAAGTATGTTTATTCCTTAAGTTTGTTATTTGTATTTTACATATTATCCCAACTTATAGTTTTAATATCAAGAAAAGTAATTCTTCGATTGACTAAAAGAACGAAAACAGAGATTGACGACTTAATCGTCAGAAAAACCAGTAAACCTATTTCAATAATTTTATTACTTATTGGTGTAAGGCTTGCACTTTTACCAGTTGGAATAAAACCAAGCATTTTAGATATAATTGAAAACACAATTTCGTCGTTAGTAATTATTGTAATTACATATATTACCATAGTTGTTTTTGATATTCTGATTGATAACTGGGGCAGAAGAGTTGCTGAAAAAACAAAATCAAGTGTAGATGAGCAATTGATGCCAGTAATTCACCGCTTTTCAAGAATTTTTGTTTCTGTTGTAGGCTTATTGTTTGTGCTTACTGTTTGGGGCATTCAGATTGGACCTTTATTGACAAGCTTAGGCATTGCTGGAATTGCAATTGCTTTTGCACTTCAAAATACTCTTGGCAATATATTTGGTGGAATGTCTATTATTTTAGATAAAAGCGTAAGGGTGGGTGATGTTATAAAGCTTGATAATGAAACCATAGGCACTGTTGTAGATGTTGGATTGAGAAGTACAAAAATAAAAACATTAGACAATGAGTTAATTGCAATACCGAACGGAAAATTGGCTGATTCACGAATATTAAATTATTTACATCCAGACCCTATCCTTAGAGTTTCTGTCGATTTTAGCACAGAATATGGCTCTGATATCTCAAATGTCAGAAAGGTTGTTTTAGACACTTTAGCAAAAAACAAATCAATCCTCAAGAAGCCAGAGCCAAGCGTTATTCTTGTTGAAATGGCAGATTTTGGTCTTAAATTTAAAGCATTGTTTTGGGTTAATTCATTTGAAGATAAAAACCCAACCAAATTTAATGCAACAGAAGAAATCTACAATGCTTTAAGAAAAGCAGGAATTGGTATTCCATTTCCAACAAGGACTGTTTATTTGAAGGGAGAGAAGTAAGCATTCAATACTTCAGTCACAATTCTATAAGTTTCAGGATATTTTTCTATATTCAAAATTTCTGTGTGTAAGTTGCCTCCAAATAAGCCACCACAAGTCCCATTGACATAAAATAATTCTGCATTTTCCAATTTAGCATTTCCTGTCAATACAATTCCATCGCCATTGCCAAGTTTCATTTGACAGCCTTGCCCAATTATTGAGTAAAGCTTTATTTTGTTTGGTTGCTTTAATGGGTCGTTTAGTTTATTGATGAACAAACTGTTTTCCTGCATATCCTGACATTCCCTATTTTCTCCAATAAACCCACAGTAATCGCTTATTGCGCCAGAAATACCTTTATTTGGTGTTGCTATCATAATAAGTTTATCGATATCACCCTCACCAAAAATCTGAATATATCTTCTAGCGACTAAGCCGCCCATTGAATGAGCAATAATATTTACCTTTGGCTTGCTTGTTCTTTGTTTTACTATATCGATCAAGTCTTTCAACCTTAAAGCATAAGTGTCTATGTTCTCACTTTTAGTTGGAACTACTATGTACTTATCTTCTTTCCTGAAAGCATCATAGTAGTAGCTTGCTTTTACTGTTATGGGTTTGCCTGATAGCCCCCACACACCTGCTTGCAAAGGCTCATTTTTCGAGTACAAAGAAACAATGCCCACATTCAAATAACCGTCTTCTTGAAGTTTTGACTGCAGCTTGTTGAAAGAGTCCAAAGAGAATTCTGGCGAATTGTCTTTTGCAAATGAATGCCCATGCAAGAAAATTGTTGGAAATGTTTTTGGGTCATTTCTGCATGATTCGTCATTGCAGCATGGTTTGCACTCATTAAAAACACAGCATATGGGGGGGTTATCAGACAGGTTTGTGTCTATTTTTGAAACAATTTTGTAACTTATGTTTGTACTTATTGGCCTGAAATCAAAAACTTCAATTTTTTCTTTTGGCTTAAGCTTTGAGCATTTGTTTAGTAATGCCAATGTTTCATCAGAAATTTTTATTTGTGATAATAGGTATAATGATATATTTATTGATTGGTTATAGCTTAATTGTATTAATTCTGTTTTATTTTTTAGCAAAATTGATTCAGCGATTTTGATAATATCTAAATCTGTTTTATTCTCAAACTTTATTTCCCGAGAAAATCCTTCGGATTTTCTGGGCCCCAAAAATCTTTGATTTTTGTAGGTTTCAAAAGAATCAAAATAAGAGTTGTTTATTTTTCTTATTTCATTTTCTTTAAAGTCATTTGCTATATCTTCAATATCTGATGGGAAGCTTAAATTTTTGTCTGAGATAAGACTTAATGTTTCATTTCTAATATCAGAATATTTCTGATTTAATTCAGTTAATGAATTGCAATTTTGTTTTAAAGCATTTGAATTTGGATAATCTTCAATAAATCTTTTAGTATTCCTGATTGAACTTATAATTGAAATACTTTCTTCACAATTTTGTTTCAAATTACATAATAAGTCATTTTCAAATTTTAAAAAATATCCAATGTCAAAAAATAATGCCGTTGATGGAATTTTTGATTTTTGAATTATCGAATCTTGTTGTTTTGTAATATTATCAATTTCTTCACTAATTTCTATATAATCATCAAATGTATTATTGGTTATTGAAGATGATAGCTCGTTGAATTTGTCTACATTAATTGCAAAATTATCTAATGTTTCATTATCTTCTAATATACTCAAGAAATAATTTAACTCATTTAAATTTTTGTTCAAAACACTTAATTTTAACAATAATTCGTTATGCAACTCCACAATATTATCAATTTCTTTATCCAAATCTTCAATTGATTTTTTAATGTTGTCAAGAGTTTCAAAAAAGCTTCCATTAAATAATTGGTTTAATTTAAGGTAGTTTTCAACAGCCCATAAGCTTCTCAAGTTTTCTATAGAAACTCTTGTTTTATCATAAGCATCA
>CAZSIU010000128.1:0-3133 GCA_964607225.1 uncultured Methanosarcinales archaeon
TTATGGAAATTTACAAAGCGCGAGCATATTTTTCTGGCTTCAAAAACGCACGACAGGAGCTATGAAGGGACAATGCTGCTATTGGAAGATTCACTAAAAAGATTAAATACAGGTTACCTTGATTTGTTGCAGCTGCATGATCTTAGGACAACACACGATATTGAGGAAATTTTTTCAGATGACGGAGCAATACATGCCTTAAAAGAAGCAAGAAAACAAGGAAAAGTAAAATTTCTAGGAATAACCGGACATCATGACCCAGAAATTCTGATATCTGCCATAAAGAAATATGATTTTGACACTGTATTGCTATGCGCAAATGCCGGAGACCCTCATTACATACCATTTGTTACATCTGTCATTCCAGAAGCCAGAAGGAAAGGAATGGGTGTGATAGCAATGAAAGTGACAGCCCAGGGAAATATACTGTCTTCAATCACGATGAAAGAAGCCTTTTGTTATACATTGAGCCAAGACGTTGACTTGGCAATAATTGGCTGCAAAACTCCGCAAGAAGTGCATGAAAACGCAAATCTTGCTAAAAATTTCAGCCAGCTTAATAAAGAAGAATTAAGAAAAATTGAGAATAAGACAAAGGACTCTTTCGAAGAAATAAACTTTTTCAAGAAAGGAATGTACTAGCAAAATATATCAATAATTTTATATAATCATATATTATTATTTTTCTGCATAAAATGCCAAAATACAAGCTTGTTTGCTTTGACGTTGATGGCACTTTGATAGATAATGTTACATTTTCCTGGCATATATTTCATGAGTATTTCCAGACTGATAAGCATAGAAGGGAGGATGCAAAAAAAAGATTCTTTGAGGGCAAAATAAGCTATTTGGAATGGGCAGAGCACGACATAAATTTATGGAAGGAAAAAAATGCAAAAAAAGAAGATTTTTTCAAAGCAATAAGCCATTTGAAGCTAATGGAAGGTGCTATAGAAACTTTAAAGGAACTGAAGAAAAATGGACTAAAGCTTGCAATAATATCAGGCTCTCTGAACATTATTTTGGAAAAATTCATACCAAATTACGATGAATTTTTTGATGATGTTTTTCTAAGCAGGATTTATTTTGATAAAGAAGGAAATATAAGCAATGTGGAAGCGACAGAGTTTGATATGGACGCAAAGGCATTGGCATTAAGAAAAATTGCAGAAAGAGAGAAAATAAGCCTGAAAGAGTGTGTTTTTGTTGGGGACTATTTAAATGACAAGAAAATAATGAAGGAAGCCGGCTTGGGAATAGCTTTTAACTGCAATCATGAAGAATTAAGGCAAGTTGCTGATGTTTGCATCGACAAAAAAGATTTAAGAGAGATTTTGAAGTATGTTTTATAATTTTCTTATTGTTGTTATCGCATCTCTCAATATTTTTTTATTATTATAATTTTTTATTATTTGTTTTAATCTATTTCTATCATATTTTTTATATTGTTTTATGGTCTTTATCAATAAAGGCATTGCTCTTGTGATATTGTCAACAATTGTTATTGTTGCTTTTTGTGCTGTTCTTGATAATGGATTCAAGTCGAATGCGATAACCTTTTTTCTATTTTTAATTAATGCTTCTGTCCTGTCACCATCTTCCAAAGGAACAAAAACAACATCAGCTTTTAAAATTCCATTTTGATTTACATATTTTCTATTTGACTCAAGAAATTTAATTTTATATTTTTTATTAGGTAATAAAACATTTCTTGCTCCGTATTTTTCAAGGTATTTTTTTATATTTAATTCTCTTTGTTTTGATTTGTGAAATATATTAACTTCAAGCTGACATGATAATAGATTTGATAATTTAACTAATTCTTTTGATGCTAATGCAGCAGCATTACCGTTAACAGAAATAACAGGATTTTTTGCAAGCAGCAGCGTTGCACTTGCTGCTTCTATTGATTTTCTGGCAAATTTATTTGTTTTTTCACCAAGCAAATAATCAAATGCTTCTCCTCTGCCATGAGCAATTAAGCCATGCAATGAAGTTATTCCTTTTTTTATTCCATTCACTATTAATTCTCTTGTTTTTAACGACTCATAGCGAGGATGAGATTTAGGTATCATAATAAGCAAGCTCCTTTATCTGATATTTTTAACTTAATCGCTCCTTTAAATGGTTTGTCACTAAAAACAGCATTGCCAAGCATTATCATTGATGCATTGCCATTATTTTTTTCAATATTTTCTATTGTCCGAATTGTTTGTTTATCTTTTAATAAATTGCTATTCATTGCAAATTCTTTCGATATTTTAATTATTTCATCAAATTTTATTTGTTGTTTATTTTTACTTTGAAAATTCTTTGAATTTTCTAAGTTCCCAGAAATCTTCGATTTCTGCGATAATAAATTTTTAATTTTATTTAATGCTATTGTTGCAACATTATTTATTTTAACTTTTAGCTTAGGATTTGTTATTATTGATTTTGTTAATATTTTGCTGAAATGTTTGCAATAAACATTAACATTACTTATTGTTATTTTTTTAATAATAAAATAAGAACTTGGCTTAAGCTTTAGACAAAATCCACTATAAAATTGATTAATTACATCACCTAAACCAGTTTTGTTTTCAACTTCAGCGATATGCGCAATTATTGCCAATTCTTTGTTTGATTTTTTTAAATTCAATAACTTATTTATTGCATAGGCAGTTGCCAATGCACTTGCTCCACTTAACCCAAAACCACAGCCAAGAGGTAGTTTTGATTTAATATATATTCTTAGTTTTTCTTTAGTCAGTTTTTCAACTACACTTTTTACAGTAGGAAAATTTATCGAATGATTGTTAAACACAACTTCATTTCTTTTTGCTTTTGAAACTTCTACAATTACGCCTTCATTTAGAGTAAAGCCTAAGCCATAAGAACCCATCCATCTTGGATTTTTATGCTCGTAAATCTTGAAAATGCAGCTTACGTTTGCTGGTGCAAATGCTTTTGCAGAAATCATTTTATTTGATTTTACTAACTATTATGTCTAACAGTCTATCAGCAACAATCCTTTTATCTGCTAATGCAATATGTTGAACATTTTTGTTTTTATCAACAACAAAAACTTCATTTGTATCTACATCAAAGCCTCTTCCTCTCTTACCAACATCATTTGCAACAACTAGGTCTG
>CAZSIU010000129.1:0-3105 GCA_964607225.1 uncultured Methanosarcinales archaeon
CCTTTTATCATCTGCAATATCATTTGTTTTTTTATCCAAGGGTACATTAAAATCAGCTCTAACAAGAACTCTTTTTCCTTTAATATCCAAATCATTTAAAGTAAAAAATTTTTCCATAGAGACTGGTAAGATAACATTATTTTTAAGGTTTTTTAATTAGAATATAAAATTATCTAGGATATTTTACAAAAACCTTTCTGCTGTCAGCGCCAGGAAGATTTTGTGGTTTTTTACCGTTTATAAAAATCTGCCAAACTTCTACATTCAGCTGTTTTCGCTGAGGCACTTTTTTCCATCCTATAATTAAACCATCACTTGTGTAAACAGGATTTATCCATTTTTGTTCATTAATCCACTTTAATGCATCTTCCTCGCTTCTAAAATGCATTTGACCTTCTTCTGCTACAGGTCTTGCAATCCCATTGCATTCTTTCCATGTCCAAGAACTTATTAGCCCCCATAAAAATTCATAAGATCCTCCCGCATGATAAGCACCATAGCCTCCACGCCATCGCTCTTGCCTTGGCAATAATTCAACTTCTCTTGTGCAATTTTCCCAGTTGTAAGTTCTTCTGAAATCACCATGTGAAATTATTCTAATAAGTCCTGAAGAAGTTTGTGCAGCAATCTCCATACCAGATGTCATAACCATCTCTCTTTGATATTCTTTTATACCTCTTGGCAAATCAGGAGATGCTGTTGCACAACCAGCTGCTAAAGCTGCTATTCCAACATAAGTTACAAGATTTTTCATAAGATACTACTTAATAGTGATTATTTATAAAACTTTCGTTTCAAATCATCAAAGGCACAAACACAATCGCAACAATTGACATAAGCTTAATCAGAATATTCAATGAAGGTCCTGCAGTGTCCTTAAATGGGTCACCTACTGTATCACCTACAACTGCTGCTTTATGTGCTTCACTTCCTTTTCCGCCTAAATTGCCTGCTTCTATGTATTTCTTTGCATTGTCCCATGCCCCTCCAGAATTAGCCATAAAAATTGCTAGTGAAAATCCTGTTACAATAGAGCCGACTAATAAGCCGCCTAATGCCTGCAAGCCAAAAACATAGCCAATAACAATAGGAGAGAATATTGCCAATAAAGAAGGCACTATCATCTGCTTCAAAGCATTTCTTGTGCTTATTGCTATGCATTTCTCATAATCTGGTTTTGCTTTTCCTTGGGCTAAGCCTTTTATTTCTCTCCATTGCCTTCTAACTTCATTTACTATTCCAGCAGCAGCTTTGCCAACTGCTTGCATTGCAAAAGAGCTAAACAAAAATGGCAGCATTCCACCAATGAACAAACCAATTATAACATTTGGGTCAGAAATGCTCATTACATTAATTTTTGTTATTTGCGTAAAGCTTGCAAATAAAGCAAGTGCAGTTAATGCAGCGCTTCCAATTGCAAATCCTTTGCCAATTGCAGCCGTTGTGTTGCCAACTGCATCCAGCAGCTCTGTTTTTGCTCTTACATCTTTGCCAACTTTTGCCATTTCTGAGATGCCTGCTGCATTGTCAGCAACTGAACCATAAGTGTCAATTGCTAATGTAATTCCAAGAGTAGAAAGCATTCCTACTCCAGCTATTGCAATTCCATACAAGCCAGCAAACTTATAAGCAATCAAAACAGCAACTGAAACAGCAATTACTGGTATTAAGGTTGAAAGCATTCCAATGGCTAAGCCTTGTATCACATTAGTTCCAGCTCCTGTTTGAGCAGCAATTGCAATACTTTTTGTAGGATTATTTTTGTTTGATGTCATATATTCTGTAAATAAGCCAATCACAACTCCAACAACTAAGCCCGATAATGTTGCATAAAAAATTCCAATATCAAGATTTTGGTACTTAATCAATGCAAATGAAAATATTGCAGCTAAAATAGTGCTTACATACAATCCAGTATTTAATGCTCTAAATAAGTTTTTTTCATCCCCTAAAAAATCCTTCGGATTTTTGGGGCCCCGAAAATCTTTGATTTTCGTGGGTTTTGCCCTTACAAAAAATATACCAATTATTGAAGCTAGAATTCCTAATGAAGCTAAACTTAATGGCAAAATTACATAGCTTGTTCCAAATAAAAACAAGCCAATTACCATTGTTGCAATTATGCTATTAACATAGCTTTCAAACAAATCAGCACCCATTCCTGCTACATCTCCAACATTATCGCCTACATTATCTGCAATAACAGCAGGGTTTCTTGGATCATCTTCTGGAATGCCTTTCTCTACTTTTCCAACTAAATCTGCTCCAACATCTGCTGCTTTTGTATAGATGCCTCCTCCAACTCTTGCAAATAATGCTATTGAAGAAGCACCAAAGCCATAGCCATATATTATGTTTGGGTCATTAAAAACTAGGTAAAGAATTGAGATGCCTAGCAGCCCAATTCCAACAACAAAAAGACCCATAACAGCACCAGAGTAAAAAGCTAATCTTAATCCATTCCCAATATGTGATTTAGTAGCTTCTGTTGTTCTAGCATTTGATTTTGTTGCAATCCTCATTCCAATATTGCCAGCTAAAGCAGATGAAAAACCACCAACAATAAAAGATATTGCAAGCTTTCCATCAATAAAAAAATACAATAATAAAGCAACAATTATAACAAAAACAATCAAAACTTCATATTCTTTATGCAAGAAAGTCAAAGCTCCTTTGTGAATTGCTTCAGAAATCTCTTGCATTTTAGCTGTGCCAGCAGGTTTTTTAAGTATGTAGAAGGAAAGCAATAATGCAACAATAAGTGATAAAATACTAATGCTGAATACAAACTCTAACATTTTAGACCTCTTTTTTATTTTTGTATTTATTTGTATATATAAATATATACGATTTAAACTCCCTTAACCCAGAAATAAAGAAAAATAATAAAAGCAATAACCAACAAGAAATTAACAGCTGTTATAATAATAGTAAACCAAACTAAGATTTTTTGTTTTGTTTCTTTTTTCATTATTTTTATGTTTGATTTTACAATTTATAGGCGAGGCTTGAGCGTAATGGTAGGAAGCGAAAGCCGAGCACTATATTTTGCCGTAGGCGGATTGAATTATTTTATTTTAATTGATAATATTTTTGTTAAAGTTA
>CAZSIU010000130.1:0-3077 GCA_964607225.1 uncultured Methanosarcinales archaeon
AGTCCTTGCCGAATGCAGTAAGCTCGAATATTCTTGCGTAAGGAGAAGTAAATGCCTCCCTGACCAGCATTTTGCCCATCAGGTGAACAAGATGGTTGTCAACTGTCTTCCAGTTTATTCCTGTTTCGTGAGAAATCTGGTTAATGGTTTTCTGGCCAGAGGCAAGAGAAAGCAGGATATAATTCCTTAATTCAATAAAAGTCCTCTTTTGATTAGTCTCACTAATATAATATCACCCTTTTGCTATAATAAACCCAAGCTATATCTATTTTAGTTAGAACATATATAAAAAGTTATTGATTGATTAGAAAGAGTTTTGCAGACGCCTATATTTCCTTTCAAGTGGTGTCAAATGTTTATAAACAGCTAAATAAAATGTTTAATTAATGGACAAGAAAGCAGACATTTTATTCGAGGTTTCGTGGGAGGTGTGCAACAAAGTAGGCGGAATATTCACAGTTGTGATGTCAAAAGCGGCAAAGATGGTTGATGCTTATGGAGACGGCTATTTTATGGTTGGACCGTATTTCGCTTCAAAGGCAATAGGGCATTTCCAGGAAGAAATCCCTAACGAGCTGTGCAGGCAGCCTTTTGAAGAGCTTAGAAAAATAGGGATAATATGCCATTACGGCAGATGGCTTATTGAAAGCTCTCCCCAGGTCATACTAATTGACTTTGAAAACTACAGGCACAGGACAAACGAAATAAAAAAAGAGCTGTGGGACTGGTATAAAATAGATTCTTTGAGGGCTCCGCCAGATTACGATGAGCCTGTTGTTTGGGCTTACACTGCAGGCATGCTGCTCGAAAGATTATCTAAATATGCAGCAGACAAAAAGATTGTGGCGCATTTCCACGAGTGGCTTTCAGGAACCGGGCTCCTTTACCTTAAAAAGAAAAATGCGAAAATAGCTTCTGTCTTCACAACGCATGCTACAGTCCTTGGAAGGGCTCTTGCAAGCTCAAATGCCGAATTGTATTCAATCTGGGACAAGATAAACCCCGACCAGGAAGTCTACAAGTACAACATTGAATCAAAGCATCTTGTCGAGAAGAATTCCGCTGCTTTTGCTGACGTGTTCACGACAGTCAGCGAGATAACCGGAATGGAAGCCCAGTATCTTCTTAAAAAAAAGCCGGACATATTATTGCCGAACGGGCTTGACATAAACAAGTTTCCGTCATTCGAGGATATTGTCATAAAGCATAAGCTGCAAAGGGACAGGATAAGGGAATTCATGCTCCATTACTTCTTTCCGTATTATACCTTTGACCCTAAAGAAACCCTGATTTATTTTCTTGCAGGCAGATACGAGTTTCATGACAAGGGCATAGACATCTATATCAAGGCGCTTGGCAAATTAAACGAAAAGCTGAGGCAGGCAAAAACAAAGAAAACCATCGTGGCATTTATCTGGGTGCCTGCAAATTTCAGAAATATAAAGCCCGAGATTATAGAAAACAAGACTTTATTCCAGGACATAAAGGAAGCTTTGGAAGAAAATATGGGAGATGTTGAAAAGAATCTGATCTATTCCTTTGTCTCTGGCAAGAAAATTGCAAACGACACATTATTTGAAGACGACTTTCTGACAGAGATGAAGATAAGGGTATCAAGATTTGTCAAAAAAGGCAAGCCGCCAATAGCAACCCATGACTTATACGATCAAAATGATGAAATCCTGAAAGCGCTGAATGCCGCCAGCTTGCGAAATGAGGAAAGCGATCCTGTAAAAATAATTTTTTACCCAATTTATTTAAGCGGCGCTGATGGCTTGCTTAACCTTAACTATTACGAGGCTATGCAGGGATCCCACCTTGGAATTTTCCCAAGCTATTACGAGCCTTGGGGCTACACCCCTCTTGAGGCAGGCGCTTTGGGAGTTTCCTCCGTAACAACAGATTTGGCGGGCTTTGGAAGGTATTTCTGCGCAGAGTGCATGCAGTTAGACACTCCCGGGATTTATGTGCTGAAAAGGCTCAATAAAAGCGATGATGAAGTTGTAAGCCAGCTGGTTGACGTAATGTTCAGGTTTGCCAATTTTTCAAAAGAGGAGAGGATTGCAAACAAGCTGCAGGCAAGAAAAGTTGCATCGATGGCCGACTGGAAAAGCTTTGTGAAAAACTACATTGCCGCGCATGACCTGGCAGTTGAGAAAATTTATAGATAATTGTTTGACTTAAGTAAATTGCTTTCCTATACAAAAATGCAAGTAATCCATAATCTTGGAATTTTGAGCGTAAATAAGAATATAAATGAAAATTGCGGATTTCTCTTGACAAACAAGAAAGGCAGCTATTGCAGCTTTTTCTGCAAGCCAAACTCCAGATATTACGGCTTTTTTTATTTTGACAGCAAGTCAATGAAAATGTACAAATTTGTAGAGAATATTGAAATCTCAGGGCACAATAATATTGACTATGTAAAAAACGGATTTTACTTTGCTGAAAGAAAAAAAGGCGATGTTATTGAGACTTTTACAATGCCAAAAGGCTTTAACTCAATTATTTACGAGCTGGATTCTGAAAATGAAATAGATGTTGTATTAGACTGCAAGGAATCCTACGACAACAGGGAGTGGGGCAGAAATTATGAAATTTCTGAAGAGGAAAACTGCATTATTGTAAAGTTCACCAAAAAAACAGATTACAAAGAAGATTCAAGCGACGGAAAAGAAGAATTTAGCTTATATATGGCAGTAAAAAGTGATAATGATTTTTTTGAAGCAAATGGCAAGTGGGTTGAAAGGCACTATACTGATGATGAAAAAAGAGATTCCCCACCATTCATAAGATTTGTTTACAACGCCTTGAAATTAAAAGGAAAAAAATTCGTTTTATCCATATCAAAAAGCAAGAGCAGCGCAATAAAAGAGTCGGAGTTTATATTTAACAACTTAAACGAGCTAAAGCAGAAGGAAAAGGAGCATTTCTTTAATATGCTTAAAAATGAGAATGTTAAAAGAATAATAACAAATGAAAGAATAAGCAAAGAAATCAGAATTGCCTATGTGAATGCGGCAAATTCTCTGAATAATCTCGCTGTAGAGGACGGGCATAATAATGGATTGCTTGCC
>CAZSIU010000131.1:0-3064 GCA_964607225.1 uncultured Methanosarcinales archaeon
TGGCTGGAGGCGCATTTGGTTTGGACTGGATAATGGATTGGATGTCAGGATTGCCAGAAACAAGAAGGATTATCAAAAAATTAGCCAATAAAGTTGATGAGGAAGAAATAAAACAACAACAGTTAACAGCTAAAATTTTTGCTGAAGTGCAAAGAGTTCCTAGCGGAATTCCAAATATCTAATCTATTTACTTAGAAGGACGGACAAAATAATTTGAACCGTACTGATTCGCTAATTTTCTTAAATTTCTATCTGTAACAGAATATTTTGCTGGAATAATAAGAAATGCATAAGCTAAGGGCTTAGCAACTTGTCCTGCAACTGCTGTATCACAACTTAATGCTGCGGACTCCAATGCGGCACCAATATTTCCAAATTGCTCTGGAGCCATTCCTTTTGACCTTAAATATAATTCGGTACCATACCATGTGCTGCAAACTATAATATTTGCCAACTGGAAAGGATCAGAGACTGTTTTCTTTATTGCTGCTCGCTTACTTTGTAATTCTTTTTTGAAATTTTTATAGACTGCCCAACCTCCTTGAACATTATTGCCAGTGTTCACCCAAAATACTAAAAGTGATTCTAAAACGTAATGTAAAGCGTGGTACGAAGATGTAACTGAGCGAGAAGAGCCTTCAAATATAGACTTGAGGTGTGGTTCCGCAGTTTTTAAAGCAGATAAGCCTATAAGTCCTCTGTAAGGTCCAGATTCCTGCGCTGCTGACCAAAGCTCAGTAGTTGTTGAATGATTGTATTCTTGAGTTCTTCCTCTTAGTCTATCTATCCATCCATATAAATTAATTCCTTGATAAAAGCCACCAGGCATACGTTTAACAATATTAACTGTATCTTGAGGTAGTTCTTTAATAGCTACAACAATTTTTTCTAAGCCTGTTTTTGGTGCTCTATCTTTGCCTCTTTCAACTTCGTGAGAAATAGCTGAAGATTCCAAAGTTGCAGGACCCATTCTTGCTAACATCTCTGGTAGTGTTCCTTTTACACCAATAAAATCTAAACCAAGACCAATAACCCCTCCTAAAACAACACCTTTTACAACACCAATTGAAACGTCGTCATATTGTTCCAACTCACCTTTTTTAACAGCGTCAAAAATTGGAAGGCTTCTTTGATATTGCTTGGTTAACAAATGTGACAAAACATTTCTATCTGGTTCATCAAAAACTTCCAATCCTTGCACATTGCCATTACCAATTAATAGATCAGAAACACCACCATGCCTAAGGGAATCCTTTATAGTTGGTTTGTTTAATATTACTTTGAATCCTTTTCCTACCCAACCATAATCATCAGCTAAACTCTCTAGGTCTGAAAAATGAGATTTACCAATTTCAATCTGAAGGTTTTCAGCCTCTAGATTTATATTCCCAATTAATCTTTTTGCATAAGACATTTTATTTTTCAAATCCTCGGATCCCTCCACTCCTTCTCAAAAACAGCAAAACCCAAAGCTTTTGGAACTTCTAGTTTTACTCCATTACATTCAGCAACATCAACTGCTTTTGAAACTTTTCCATCGCAGTTAACAAAAACTTCATCTTTGCAATGAACAACATCTTCAGAATTTTCACAAACAGCAGATGTAAAAGTGCTGAACTCGAAAATTTGAGACTCTTCAATTTCTTCCTTGGTTTTTGTATCATTAATATATATATTTGCAGCTACAAAACTAAAAGAAGCCATAACTACAAGTAACAACATAAATATAACCAACCCCCTCATAGCATAGCTTGAAATTTACTAGTATTTAAAGGTTTCTATTTATAACTACTACTAAGTGATAATTATAGAAAAATTTATATATGTTCAAATTTGGCTATATTGAAATGGTAGACAAACATACTTATAGAACACACCTTGAAGCTATTGAATCTCAGCAGCCTTACAGAGAATTATTTAAAGATGCAACTGCAGATGCTATTAGAAAAATTTTGAGAATACATGTAGGTGAAAAAGATAAATTAATTGAAATTGGCAGTGGTTTAGGATGGTTAGTGCAACTAGTTCCAGAATATAAAGAAAGAATTGAGCAAACTGAGGCAGATCCAAAATTAGTTAAGAAGCATCTATATTTAAACCCTAATTCTAATATCAAAGTTTACAATCCTCTTGAAATTGTGGACCCATTTAAAAAGCATTCATTTGACGTTGCAGTAGGTCTTAACACATTTGATGAGTTATCTAACTTGGAACTTGCTTTAATATCAATTGGAAGAATCCTTGATAGAGATGGGAAATTGATCCATTTTCGTGATTTGGTTATATCGCCACAGTCGCTGATAACTATGCCATACGATAGGGAAGAGTATGCACCCTTTCCTGCATTTGACGACGAAGGTTTTTCAATGGGAATTAGACTGATTAGAAGAAATGTCGCATCAAATCTACGCAAGCTTGACTCTCAAGCTAGACTGATAGTAGCAAAATACTTACAAGATCCAGAATCTTGGTACGAAAAATTATCAGTAAGTAAACAAGCTCTTCGAGATTTGTCTGACATTGGGGTACGGTTATCATCTCAAGCTAGAGTTATAAGATTTGAGGAATATTACTTTGGAAATTTGGAATCTGCATTGAAAGAAAAGGGGTACAATATTATAGAGTCTGGCAAAGCAGATGGTGTAGCAATCACAGAAAAAGGACATGCTCTTAAGGTGAGAGATCCAAGGGATAATTTATATCATAATGATGCAGGAAGATACAGAAGGAGTTTTTACCTCCAAATTGCAAATGAACTAGAACCAAATAAGGTAAAATTAGTATCAACAGTTCAATACCTAGTTGCTCAAAAGAACCCTGCATTCTACATTAATATGGAGAGAGGGGCTGAAAAAATTACTGATATTTTAGAAGCTACAATATTTGGTAAATCAAAACAATAATAAAATTACTTATTTCTCCACAATCTCCCCATAACCTATTAACCTAAACCTATTGCCAATTTTTCTAGAAATTGTGACTCTTGCTCCTGCGTCTGCACAAACTGGCAGCTTTAATCTGCATTTTATTTTGTTTTTCTTCAGCTCAACAACAATTCCAACAG
>CAZSIU010000132.1:0-3058 GCA_964607225.1 uncultured Methanosarcinales archaeon
TTTCAAGGCATACTATGGCCAGAAATTTTTCCAGCAACAGGCTCTATTACAGAAGTTTATTTTACAGAATCAGGCTTGATAATAGGTTTTATCATGCTTGGTAAATATCTTGAGCATTTAGTTAAGGGCAGAGCATCACAATCAATAAGAAAATTGATTGATTTGCAGCCAAAACTTGCAACTATTATTAGAAATAAAAAAGAAATACAAGTTCCTGTTGAGCAAGTAAAAGCAGGGGATATTTTTATTGTAAAACCAGGAGAGAAAATAGCAGTTGATGGAATTGTAATTGAAGGCTACTCCTCAGTTGATCAATCTATGGTAACAGGTGAGTCAATTCCAGTCAGCAAAAAGATTGGGGATGAGATAATAGGGGCAACCATCAATAAAAGCGGTTTATTAAAAATCAAAGCAACAAAGATTGGAGAAGCAACTACATTGGCTCAGATAGTCAAGATGGTGCAAGAAGCAATAGCAAGCAGAGCTCCAATGCAGAGAATGGCTGATATTGTTTCATCTTACTTTGTTCCAATTGTTATTGTTATTGCAATTTTATCATTTTTATTCTGGTATTTTATTGTTAATTTACAATTTGCTATTGCATTTACAATGTTGATTTCTGTTTTGATAATTGCATGTCCATGCGCTTTGGGAATTGCAACTCCATCTGCAATTATGATTGGAGCTGGAAAAGGCGCACAAAATGGCATATTGATTAAAAGCGGTGAATTCTTGGAAAGAACACATAAAATAACATCAATAATTTTTGACAAGACAGGAACTTTGACTAGAGGAGAACCATCTGTTACTGATATTGTACCTTTAAATTCAACAGAAAAGCAAATAATAGAATTAGCTGCGATAGCTGAAAAAGGCTCAGAGCATCCTCTTGGCTTAGCAATATTAAAAAAAGCTGACGAAATGAAAATAAAGGTACAAAAAGCTAAATCTTATCAAACAATAGAAGGCAAAGGAATTAAGGCAGTTTACAAAAATAAAACAATTCTTGTTGGAAATAGATTATTTATGCAAGATTATAAAATATCAGATGAAATAGAAAATCAAATTCAAAAATTAGAGAATGAAGGCAAAACTGTTGTAATAGTTGTATATGATAAAAAAATAATTGGATTAATTGCAATCGCAGATACATTAAAAGAATTTTCAAAAGAAGCTGTCAAAGAATTAAAGAAAATGGGCAAAGAGGTTTGGATGATAACTGGTGATAATGAAAGAACTGCAAATGCTATTGCATCACAGTTAGGCATTGAAAATGTTATGGCAGAGGTTTTACCGCAAGATAAAGCAAAGAAAGTCAAGGAATTGCAGGAAAAAGGCAAAATAGTTGCAGCTGTTGGCGATGGCATTAATGATGCTCCTATGCTTGCTCAAGCAGATGTTGGAATTGCTGTTGGTGCTGGCACAGACATTGCAAAAGAAACTGGCGCAATTGTTTTAATTAAAAATGACTTAAGAGATGTTGTAACTGCAATTGATTTAAGCAAAAGAACTGTAAGCAAGATGAAGCAAAACCTTTTCTGGGCTTTCTTTTACAATGTTGCTTTAATACCAGTAGCAGCTGGATTGCTTTATCCTTTTGGCATTGTGCTTAATCCAATATTTGCTGCAATTGCAATGGCTTCAAGCTCAATAACTGTTGTTGGGAATGCTATGTTGTTGAATAGGTATAAGGCAAGAATAAGTTAGTTACAGATATTTTTTATGGGCTCTAATGTATGCTCTAATACAATAATTTACGAAGTCATTCTCAGTTTTTTTTAGAGCGCGATAGTAAGCTTTTCTTTTTTTATGCTCTATTATAAACAATGGAAAATTGTTTCTTCTTAATATATATGCAATAATCAATCTGCCAACTCGTCCATTGCCATCTCCAAAAGGATGAATTTTCTCAAATCTGTAATGGGCTCTTGCAGCAAGTTCAATTGAATGCATAATTTTTTTGTTTTTGTTGCACCACAAGAAAAACTCTTTAATAAGGTTACCTATTTCCTGCCAGTCAGGTGCTCTGTAATCACCAACTCTTACTAAATAGTCTCTAAATTTCCCTGCAATATCTGGCTTTGTATCCGAGAATATTTCCTTGTGCCACAGAAGAATATTCTTGACAGAAAGGTTTTTTTTAGTGTTCAATACTTTAAAGAATACTTTTGAATGATTTATCGTCTCCTGTACATCTCTTAAAGGTTTATTCGGTGCTATTTTTCTTTTTATTATGTCCTCTGTCTCATGTAGGGTTATAGTAGAGCCTTCAATTGCATTTGTGTTGTATGTAAAATTAATTGACAAATCAATAAGCTGCTCTTTCTTGACAGACTCTGGATAATCCTTCCACTCTTTTAAGAAATTTTTCTTTATCGACTTAAGCTTTTTTATTACACCTTCTTCCATGCACTTTCTCATAAATTTTTCCTTTATTCCCTCGATATTTTCCGGTATTTTCTTACCTAGATATTTCTCTCTGTGTACAACTTTTCCTTCTTTTCTAAACGAGTGCGCTAAATAGTAGTAATTCTTATGCTTGACTATGTTCATACTTTTATGTACAATTACATTCTATTTAAATTTTTGGTTTATGAGTAAAAAGTAATTGTAACGAAAGTAGCAATAGTTTTGATTGACTTATTTTTATTCTCTCATCTTCAACTTTTACTTCTTGGCAATAATTTTACCTTTATATATTTTAGGCAGGGATGTCCAGTGGCAAGTATATATAAAATAAACAAAAACACAAACCTATTTAAAACAAACTCATTCTAATCAAGTAAAAAATGATTTCTGGAATTCATCTGCAGCCTGAATTGAAAAAAGCCTTCTTGGAGCTTGGGTTCGAGGAAATGACAGACATACAGAAAAAAACAATCCCTTTGATACAGGAAGGAAAGGATGTTATAGGGCAATCATTCACAGGCTCTGGAAAGACAGTAGCATTCGGCTTTCCTATTCTTGAGAAGATAACCCACAACCATGGACTGCAGGCATTGATTCTTGTGCCAACAAGAGAATTGTGCGAGCAAGTCACAACAGAGATGAGGAAATT
>CAZSIU010000133.1:0-3035 GCA_964607225.1 uncultured Methanosarcinales archaeon
TGGTAACAGTAAGCCATATTGTAAAGAAAATTGTAAGTGAGCAGCCTTTTGTAGAGGAAGCCTTAGCTAGCAGAATAATAAGCTTTGGAAATCTAGCAGAGCAAATACTGCATAGAATAGAAAATGAATTAGGCAAAAAAGTAAAGCTTGCTGCTGTTGTAATGGCATTAAGGCGTTATGCAGATGAAATTTCTGAGCATAGGAAAAAAACAAGAGCATTTGATTATGGTGGAGAAATAGTAATGAAAACAAACATATGTGATTTTACAGTTGTTAAATCACCTAGCCTTTTAGCAAAATTAAAAACTATACATAGCCTTGTAAATTTTGAAAGAGGAGACACTTTAAATGTAATTTTGGGCAATAATGAAGTGAGTATTGTAATAAATGAAAAATACATGCAAAAGTTAACAAGATTCCTTTCAGGAGAAAAGATACTTAACAAAGAGCAAGGCTTAGTTGCATTGACTATAATATTCACAGCAGACGATTTTTTACATACGCCAGGTATTATATTCAATGTTGTCAGAAAATTGGCATGGGAAAATATCAACATTTATGAAATAGTTTCTACAATGACTGAATTGACTTTTATATTGAATAAAAAAGATTCTATGAAAGCTTATAATGTGCTGCAAGAAATAGTAAGCAAATAATATATTTTTATTTTAAATATTTTTTAAACCAATAAGCAGCTAATTTTGCAACCTTTTCTAAAGCACCTGGCTCTTCAAACAAGTGTGATGCGCCTTTGACTATTTCAAGTTTATTTTCTATACTAAGTTTTTTCATTGCTTCTTTGTTCAAGTCTATGACTATTGTGTCATTGCCTCCTACAATAAGCAATGTTGGAGCTTTGACATTTTCAAGATAGTCTCTTGCAAGATCTGGTCTACCACCTCTGGATACGATTGCATAAACACTTTGCAATTTTGCAGCAGCAACTAAAGCTGCAGCAGCACCAGTGCTAGCACCGAAGTAGCCTATTTTTAAATTTGTAGTATCTGGATTTTTCTTTAGCCAATCAGTAGCGTAAATCAGTCGCTCAGATAATAAGTCAATATCAAATCTTAAATGTGCTGTAACGTCGTCTATTTTTTCTTCTTCTTTTGTGAGAAGGTCTATGAGCAAGGTTGCAATATTTGCTTTATTAAGCACATCTGCTACATACTTGTTTCTTGGGCTAAACCTGCTGCTTCCAGAGCCATGAGCAAACAACACAATTCCTTTTGCGTTTTTAGGTATATTAAGGTTTCCTTCAAGAATAATTTTACCTGCTGGTATTTTGACTAAACTCTCATTTTCTTTTTTCATAATTTTATGGGTCCAGAGGGATTTCATTAACTTTAGTTTTTAAATGTTTAGCATTTTTTATTAAATCCTTTCTTATTTTTATTTCTATCTCATTTCATAAATCACTTGTGTGTCACTTCAACAATCAAATTATGATTTATCCATTGCAAAATATATAATCTACAAGCACTGGACACTGGACATTTGCAGACGACATATTTAAACTAAATCATTTACATAGTTTCAATTCAAAAAATATAGTGATTTAATATGAAATTTGATTTATCAGAAATAAAATTAAGCAGAAAAGACGTAAAAAGAGGATTAAAATTTCCTCTGGAAATGAGTGAACAGCTTGCTGAAGATATTGGAATAATGATTGGAGATGGGTGCATAATGGATCATAAATATAATAATCTACATCATCATTTTATCAGTGTAGATGGAAACTCCTTAACAGATAGGGAGTATTTATTAGATTTCGTAAGAAACTTGAAGTTTGATCTATATAACCTAAATTTCGGTTCTGACTCTAAAAAGAATAGAAATGAGATGCGAATAAGAATATATTCGCAAGGATTAGTTGAATTTTACACAAAAATTATTGGACTCCCTTCAGGGAAGAAAACCAATATTGGTATACCTAAATGTATTTGGGAAAATAAAGATTTTATTAGAGCGTGCCTGAGAGGGGTAATTGATACTGATGGAAGTTTTCAATTGAGAATGCGAAATTATCCTCAGATTAAGATAGGTGTTTCTAGCAAGAAGTTGATAGAAGACTGCAAAAAGGCATTTGATATTTTTGGAATAGAAACTAACATAAAGACCGATTGTGTTCATATTCACAATGTTACAAATCGCCCATACATTTCAAATTACCTATATCTAAGCGGCAGAGAAAAATTCAAGAAATATATAGAGTTAATAGGATTTAGTAATTCAAACAATATTCATAGGTATGATTTGTGGAAAAAGAGTGAATTTAGCCCACGACATTACAACAGAAAGAATGGGCCCAACGAGATTCGAACTCGCGACCTACTGATTAAGAGTCAGTCGCTCTAACCAGGCTGAGCTATGGGCCCTTGAAAGGTTCAGAAAAAGTAATTCTTTAAAAAATTAATGTAATTTACATCATCTTCAAATCTCCACTTACTTTGTCAATTTTCTCTTCCAAGTCTGGTCCTATACCTAAACAAGTAATTGTTCCTGGCTCTAAAACTGTTCTGCCAGCATCTGTAACTAAAGCTGTTTTTAATCCTAAATCTTCAGCTATTTTTTTATATTTTAACAATTCCTTTTCATCTTTTACTTTCAAAACAACTTTTTTTGCACCTTCTTTTTTCCATAGCTCAACAATCTTTTTATCTGATTTGAGGGTTGCATCTACAGATGCGTGTGCAACTTGCGAACTTAATTTGCCTTTTGGAAGTTTTAAATCTTCTCTTACTAGAATAACCTGTTTGTATGACATTTTAATTTTTGATATTGTTTAAATTTTAAATCCATCCGCCTTCGGCAAAATATAGTGCTCGGCGTTGCTGTTCTACCACATCGCAACACATCGCCTACACATTTATTGAATGTATTCGAGGTGAAAATTATTGGCAGAAAAATTTTCACCGAGTGTAAATTTAGTCGCGAAGCGACAGATTGAATTATTGAATTCTGATAATCTTAGCCTTTATTTTTAATACTTTTCCTTTAAGTTAAAGAGTGTAGTCACTAGAGCTTACTAA
>CAZSIU010000134.1:0-3018 GCA_964607225.1 uncultured Methanosarcinales archaeon
AGTACCTTCAACTATATCAGAAGGCTCATCAATTCCATCTTGCATTACAGGAGCTGTATGGTATCTTAAATCACGCCAACAAAACACACAAGCATTATTGCAAGTAAAAGTAGGAGTCATCTGAATGCATTGATGAGAGTTAATGCCATAAAACTTGTTCTTGTAGCAGCCTCCATGCCCTCTTAAGTCACTTTTGGTCCAATGACATGTCTTTACTCTAGTATGATTGCCAACTACCTCATAGCCTTGCCTTTTAAGCATTAATTGTACATCTGCTGTAATCATAGATTTGGCTAAGATACAAATCTATATAAACTTTCTTTTTTCTAGCTTTGTTATGGACTTAAAACCTGCTTTGAAAAAGCTTGAGGAAAGCCAAGATTTTAAGAAATGGAAGCAAAAGAACAAAAACAGCTATTTTTCTTACGCATTTAAAATATTGCAGGAAATGCCTAATGATTGGCAATTTGGCTTTTATGACAAAAAAAAAGATAAAATAACTACTTTTATAGTAAGTGAAGACAATATCAAGATAAGGCCTGAAGAAGATGTCTTTAAAAAGGAAGATATGAAAGTAAAAGAGATAGAACTTAGCAAACTAAAACTTACATTTGACAATGCAATTTATAAAGCAGATGAATTCCAGCAAAAAAACTTTCCAAAAGATAAAGGCATAAAGACAATCGCTATCTTGCAAAATATACAAGGCTTTGGCAATATATGGAACATAACCTATATAACAGAAGCTTTTAATACATTAAATATGAAGATAGACGCATCAAACGGCAATGTGCTAGAGCATAACCTTTCATCTGTCTTTTCTTTTAGGAAATAATAATTTAATATCAATTAAGTAACATAACTTACTAAAACTATATTTTTTAATTGCGAATTCTTTAAATATAAGCTTGATATTAAAAATTGGGAGTTGCATGCGCTAGCATGCTCGCATTCATATTTTCTTTGTGGTAAAAATGTTGAAAGTCAAAATAAAAAAACTTAATGGTATGAAAACACCTTTCTATGCCCATAAAGGTGATTCTGGAGTTGATTTGTATGCAGCTGAAGAGTACTTGCTTAAGCCAATGGAAAGGAAGCTTATTGCAACAGGCATAATGCTTGAGATTCCTTTTGGCTATGAAGCCCAGATAAGGCCAAAAAGTGGCTTGGCTTTGCAAGGCATAAGCCATGCAAACTGTGTTGGAACAATAGATTCTTCTTACAGAGGTGAAATAAGAATACCTGTTATTAACTTTGGCGACAAGCCTTTTAGAATAGAAAAAGGAAAGAAGATAGGACAGATGGTATTTGTAAAGGTTGAAGAAGCTGTTTTTGAGGAAGTTAATGAGCTTGAACTAACAACAAGAAATGAGCAAGGCTTTGGAAGTACTGGCTTAGATTAAAAAGAGGTGTGATATGGCAAAAGACACTAGCAAACCAATAAGATTCAAGACAATACTGAAAAACACAAAGCTTGTTGATTTTGTTTTTGAGGAACATAAAGAAATTGCCCAAGAAGAGCAGCAGATTGACTAGTTCTAACTAATATTTACTTTCAAGTAGAAAAGATTTAAAAATAGATATATATAACTTGGTTATATGGGTGGTTTATATAGGAAAGCAGAAACAGGACTTGTAGTTATATTAATTCTTGTCATAGTAGTTTTCTTTTTTGGCTGGCTTATTAATGTGAGCCAAAGAGAGTGCAAGAGCAACAGAGATTGTGGCTCAGAAGCTTATTGTGGTTCAGACTTTTCATGCCATCCGTTTCCAACAATACAAAAGACAGTTGTGCAGTACAACCTAGTAACTCCTTCCATTATAATCGGCATAGCAATAATAATTGCAACTGTTATATTTAACTGGAAAAAAATAAGAGCTAAAGAGTCTGAAGAGGTTGTTGAAGAATACAAAAGTAATACTAATCTTAGAACTCCTTAAATAATCTTATCAACTTCTTTCCTTACATTCTCAAACACATTTTTTAAAGGCTTAGAAGCATCTATTATTTTTATATTTTCATTCAGCAGATTTGGCAATTTTAGGAAGTTTGCCCTTATCCTTTTCATAAACTCAAGCTGTTCAAATTTTTCTTTTTGTCTATGCTCTATTCTTTTAAGTGCAACAGAAGGCTTAACATCAAGTATAAATGCAATACCAGGCTTTCTAAATCTTTTGTTTTTTGAAATTATACTTTTAATATCTAATCCTTGAGCGCTTTGAAAAGCTATTGTTGAGTAATAGTACCTATCACAAAGCACAATGTTTAATTTGTGCTTGTTTGATTTATTTAAAATTGGCTCAATAGTGTTTTTTAAGTGATCTTTTCTATCCTTTATGAATAAATCCATAAGTTTCTTGCTGTTGCTTTTAGGGTCTTTTTCTTTTCTTAGTATTAATCTTATTTTTTTTCCATAGATTCCATTTGTGGGCTCTCTTGTTGTTAAAATCTTATATTTTTTATTCTTAGAAAACAAATAATTATGAAGCATCTTGACTATTTCACTTTTGCCAGAACCATCAATTCCATCTACTACAATGAAAATGCTTTTTTTCATTAGAATTTGGTATTTCTTATTAATTTTTAAATTTATTTAAAAGAAAAAATCAAACCTTTAGTTCCTCTGCACTTTTTCTTTCAAAATAGAGCTCTCTTATCTCATAGTAAACCTTTGCTTGCTCTTCTGGTTTTATGTTGTTGTAGAATTTTATTAGTTCAATATAGTTCTTCTTTGCAGTCTCCAAATCGAATCTCATCAAAGCTTGCCTTGTTTCATTTATCTTGTTTTGTAAAATTGATAGTTTATTAACCTCTGTAATAGGAATAATTTGTTCTTCTATAGTTATTTTCTCTTTTCTTGTAAATAATCTCTTGAAGATAGAAGGCTTTTCCTGCTCTTTTATTCTTTCTATAGCAGTTTTTATCTCATCCTCTGCTTCTATCAATTCTTTTGGTTTTGTTTTAGGTTCTAGGTTCAATTCTTTTCCTAGTTCTTCAATGTCAAAATCTTCAAGTGT
>CAZSIU010000135.1:0-3012 GCA_964607225.1 uncultured Methanosarcinales archaeon
CTGTTAATGAATATATACCACCTGAAAAATTTGAATATTTTAAAAATAAAGCTCTTGAGCTTGGATTTTTATTCTGTGCTTCTGGGCCTTTTGTAAGGAGTTCTTATAAGGCTGGAGAGTTGTTTGTGAGGAATGTTTTAAAGAATGATAAGGTAAAAATTATCTTTTAACGATGCTTCTTACATAAGAATCAATAAATTGGGTTAGTCTTGCAAGTTTTGCATTATAATCTCTTCCAAATTCTGCTTTCAAAACATCATCAATTGCGTAAGATTGTAATTTGCCAGTGCCCTTTACTTCAACTTCATAATGTTTTCCAGTTATTATTCCGTTTGGATTATGCTCGCTGTAAGTTCGCTTATCATCACTTAGAGTAAATCTTGTATAATTAAATTGACCTAATTCAACTCTGCCATCAGCTAAAACTCTTCCTGGCATCTTGAAATATAAATCATCAGTTTTAATCTCTATATGCTTAGTTTCAGTATTATAGAATAGATTGGAATTATCCCACAATTTACGAAAGAACTCTTCAGCTTCGGGTGTACGTTCTACTTTAGGCATTTTTCCACAGGCTGCTTCTAATCCGGAAGCTAATGCTACGCCTGCAATGCCTTTCAAAAAATTCCTCCTACTTATTTTATAAGCCATCTACTGTGTAATATATAAACTACTATTTAAATCTTTCGGTTTTAACCACTAAGAAGTAATTAATTTTAAAAGAAGGGTTGATATAATTTTCTATATAGAAAATAAAATTACTAAGATATTTATTTGAAAAGTTTTATATAGAAATTTGTACATTTAATTGAATTGATAAATAGATTATAGCAAAGGTGAATTAGATGAATCAAAATTTAACTCCAAGGATGATTATAAAGACGCTTGACGAACATAAAGATTTGCTTAGGAAGTATGGTGTAAAAAAGATAGGATTATTTGGCTCTTTTTTAAAGAGAAAAACCCATAAAAAAAGCGATATAGACTTTGTTGTTGTGTTTGACGAACCAACCTTTGATAAGTATATAGAATTAAAATTTATGCTTGAAAAATTATTTCATAGAAAAGTAGATTTGGTTATTGAAGAAAATCTGAAACCTTCTTTGAAGTATGTAAAAGAGGAAGCGCTTTATGCAAAAGCAATATAAGATATATCTTGAAGATATTTTAGAAGCTTCCGAAAAAATTGAAATTTATGTTAGAGGCTTAACTTATGAAGAATTTACCAAAAACTCTTTAGTGGTTGATGGTATTATAAGGAATCTTGCAATTATAGGAGAAGCAGTAAAAAGTATACCATCTGAAATAAAAAAGAAACATACTGACATAGAATGGAAAAAGGTAGCTGGCTTAAGAGATATAATTGTGCATAAATATTCTGAAGTTAATACAAAGATTATATGGGATATTGTAGAAAATAAACTTCCAGAATTAAAAAAGTCTGTTAAGAAAATATTAGAAGAGATAAAAGTTTAATTTGTAAGAAGTTCTTATAAGGCAGGAGAATTGTTTGTTAGGAATATTATAAATAAAATAAATCCAACCAACAAAATTTATAAATACAACAAAAACAATTTTGAGAGATTATTATGCCAAAAAGAGTGTTAGAGGAATTTAAGATAGAATATTTACAAATACTAGATGAGAATAGTAATTGTGACGAATCTTTGATGCCAAAGCTTTCTAATGATGAAATCAAAAAGCTTTATGAAATGCTTGTTCTTGTGAGGGTTTTTGACCAGAAAGCATTCAATATGCAAAGACAGGGTAGAATTGGGACATACATTCAATTCAAAGGACAGGAGGCATGCCAAGTTGGAAGTGCTTTTGCTTTAGAAGACAGTGATTTTGTATTTCCAACATATAGGGAAAGTGGGTTACTGATAGCAAGAAAGCATCCAATTGTTCAGGTTCTTCAATATTGGGGAGGGGATGAAAGAGGTTTAAGAAGCCCTGAAAATGTTAATAATTTCCCAATTACAATTCCAGTTGGCACGCAAGTTCCACATGCAGTTGGCTGTGCTTGGGCTGCAAAGCTTAGAGGAACAAAGCAAGTAGCAGTAGTTTATTTTGGTGATGGTGCAACTTCCAAAGCTGACTTTCACGAAGGAGTTAACTTTGCAGGTGTATATAATGTTCCTATTGTGTTAATATGCGAAAATAATCAATTAGCGATTTCAATGCCAAGGGAAAAGCAAACAAAAGCAGAAACAATTGCGCAGAAAGCAATAGCTTATGGTATTGAAGGCATTCAAGTTGATGGAAATGATATTTTTGCTGTTTACAAAGCAACAAAAGAAGCTGTTGATAAAGCAAGAGCTGGCAAAGGGCCAACATTAATTGAATGTTTTACTTACAGAATGGGCGACCATAGCACAAGCGATGATGCTTCAAGGTATAGAACAAAAGAAGAAATTGAGCAATGGGCTAAAAGAGACCCTATAGATAGGCTTGAAAAGTACATGCAAAAGAAAGGATTGTTTGATGATTTTTACAAGGAAAGGATTTTGAAACAATCACAAGAAATTATTGAGAAAGCAGTTACAGAGTTTGAAAAATTACCTCCACCAGATCCAAAGGATATTTTCAAGTATGTATTTGCAGAAATGACTCCACAGCAAAAAGAAGAAATGAAAGAGTTGTTTGGAAATTAAGGCAAGATAGGTATGAATATCAAAACACCTTTATTGGCTGCGGATTGTGTTATATTTAAAGGAAATGCGCCTTTATTGATTAAAAGAAAAAATGAGCCTTTTAAGGGTAGATATGCATTACCAGGTGGTTTTGTAAAAATAGGCGAAACAGTAGAGCAAGCGTGCAAGCGAGAACTATTTGAAGAAACAAGTGTTCGTGTTTCAAAGCTTAAGCTTGTTGGTGTTTATTCAAGCCAAAAACGAGACCCAAGAGGACATATTGTTAGCATTGCCTTTTTAGCCAAGCCTAAATCAACAAGGCTAAAAGCAGGTAGCGATGCTGGAGATGCTAAGTTTGTAGAAAATTGGAATAAAATAA
>CAZSIU010000136.1:0-2959 GCA_964607225.1 uncultured Methanosarcinales archaeon
TTGAGATAAAAGGAGAGGAATTTGACAGATACTATAAAATTGCAGAAGACTTTGTGCATAGAATGAGAAGGATTATAGAGCATGGCAAATAATACATTTGAATTCTAAAACTTCACAAACAAAATAATCGCTGTAAACATGAAAAACATTGTAAATATAAACGTGCTCAAAAGCAACAAATGCATATTACTATCAACCTCTTGAGATGAAATCTTTGTTGTTGTAGTTTTAATAGGCTCTCTGATTGTCTCTGTTTTCTGCTCTTTAGATTGCCCAACTAGCAAGACAACTTCATCTCTTGATGCTATGGTTTTGATGCAATCAACAATGTTTATTTCAGCTGTTTTTGTGTCGCTCAATTTGCCATTGTCGGCATAAAGATTTGCAGTTATTGAATAACCATTATTTTCTGCTTCGTCACTTATTTTAATATTTGCAGATTGTGGGAATGTATTGTCTTCAGTACCTTCATTGATGGAAATACCCTTTTGAACAAAATCAATGCCTAAATCATCATTTTTTAGCTCAAAAATAGCATTTTCTTCGTCTTCTTGACCAACATTTATTATTTTGTAATTTATATTTATGATTCTATTACAACTCACTATTAATGGACTTAAATCAAAGCTCAAAAATCTAATGTCGTGCTTGTCTTTCTCGACTTCAATCTCAACCTCAAAATCCTGCTCGTAAACATTGCCATTTTCGTCTTCGCCTTCAGCTTCTATAAGCACATTAAACTCATCTTCATCAACATTCAAAGGAAGCTTAAATTTTAATGTCACAGGCTTATCGTTTTCTACTCTTAAGTCAAACTCTTTTGATTCTTCTTCCAAATCCTCTCCATTGTCTATGTCTTCAATTGTGACTTTTACTTCAATATTTTCTATTTTTACATTCTCACTTTTTGAAAAATCATTTTTTACAGTGACCTTGAATTCTACATCAGAGCTTGGCTTAGCTTCCTTGCTTATTTTTGAATTCTCCCTCACATTGCTGCTTTTTTTGCCGTCAATTTTTACATCCACATCAGTAATTTTTAACCTGCTTCCAGGCAACACAGTAATATTGAAAGACTGATTTATTATTTCTATAAAATCTTTTACGCTTACATTGACAGCGAAAAATCCAAGCGAAAATGGTGTGAAAGTTATCAAACCATTAGAACTATCTATCGACATTCCACTTGCATTTGTCTTTAATGAAAAACTTAATGTATCATTATCCGAATCAGTAGCATCAACATCATAAGTGTACTTTTCATTTTTTGTTGCAGTTGTTATTGGAGAAGAGATTATTTCAGGAGCGTTATTAATTGTAAAATTTACAACAATAGCAACAACTTTAGAGTCTATTGCTAAGCCATCGCTTACTGTAAAGTTTATTATGTTGTTGCCCAAATCCTTGTTTGTTGGTTTCCATGAAACTGTTGCTAAGGAGTTGTTTATTTTTGATATAGCAATGCTTGAATGATTGCTGGAAAATGTTAAAGTACCATTGTCTAAATCGCTAGCGGTTATATTAAAACTTGAATTAATGTTTTTAGAAAATAGCTTGTTTGATATTGAATCCAAAGTTGGAGCTCTATTAAGGTTTGTCACTGTAATTGTCCATTTTATTGAGACTTGATTTGTTGAGTCTTTTACTGTTACGTTTATTGTATGCGTTCCATTGTCATTAAAGCCTGGCGTGTAAGAGAAATTTGATGGATTTGTGCTGTTTAAAGTGTTGTCTATAAACCAAGAGAAGCTAAGCGAATCATCAGGGTCAGACGCATTTACATTAAAATTTAAAGTAGAGTTTTCTGCTAAAGTTTGAGTTAAGCTTGTTGGTGAAAAAGAATCTATTCTTGGACTGTTATTCACCAATATGTTAAATAAAGTGTCAGAGCCTTTTTTCCCATAGCTATCATTAAAGAATACAGTTATGTTATATTGCTTTTGAGCATTTAAGCTTGTGTTCCATAAAAATGTCCACAAATCGTTATTTTTTGTCATTGATAAATTTGTTCCATTAAAATTAACAAAAGTTGAGTTAACTTGTGTAGTATCGTCTGTTATATTGACGATTATGTTAGTTAAGCCACTGATGTTTGTATTATTTCTAAAAGGATTGACCCATTTGTTCAACCGAGGAGCTTGGTTGTCATTTTTTGCTCCTGGCGTTAAAGTAGATAAATTAAATGTTTTTGAGCTGCCATCAGGGTACCTGCCTATAGAGATGTTTTCTTGTGTTGTTGAAGATTGGGCATAATCTATGCTATCTACTTTATTCCCAGAAGAATTGTATAAGACCACAGTCCCTCCACTATTTGACAGTTCAAAATTTGGTACTATCTCTCCATATCCAATAACTTTTATTCCACTTTGATTTACATTTGGAAAAGTTGAATTAAATAAGGTAAAGTTTTCCACCAAAACAATAAAGCCATTTGCAGGTATTGTTGTATTTAAAGTAAAATTTCTACTAAAGGACTCCGATACGTTCCAATTTGTTAAATTGACTTCAGAACTGTCATTGTTAAATAGTTCAACCCATTCAGAATCAGGCTCTTTAACTCCATTCGCAAGAATTTCATTTATTAAAACTGCAGAATTTACATTTAATGGAACTATTAAATAAAATATTACAAGAAACCATATAATTACACCTTTTTTAAAAATAACCATCCCCACTCTTTAGGAGTTATAAAAGAAGTATATAAAGTTTATTGTGGTTTTGGAAAATTAAGTATAAAATAAGTACCAGAAATTTCTTGAGTTAAAGGTTGTCCAACTCTTTGAACTTTCCCAAACTTTGTGTCGTATTTAAACGTATGCTTTCCAAGTTCAGTCGATATCACATCAACATATCCTCCTTTTAAGTCAACCATTCTTTTAACAACTTGTAATCCAATTCCACTATCTTGTTCCTTATCAGTATAACTCCCGAATATTTTGGGTAATTTATCTGCTGAAAT
>CAZSIU010000137.1:0-2958 GCA_964607225.1 uncultured Methanosarcinales archaeon
AGAAAGAATTATAATAATTATTTATAAAAGTTTGTTAATTGCTTGATTTTATTGTATCATAACCTCGTCCCAAGAACCAGTCCACATTGTACAGTGCTTTTTGCCTTCCCAATAGTACCAGCAATTCTTGCCAAATTTTTCCCAGCGAACACAACCAACACAGCAGGCTGGCACAACACTTTTTTTTTCTTGTTTTTGTCCTGTCATTTTGATAAATTTTTATTATTTATTTCTTAAATTTTATTATGTTTGTGAAATAATTTTAATTTAAAAATATACCTAAATCAATAATCTATTTCAAATAAAAATTCAAAATCAATCCAAAAAGTCTTGTTTCTTTATCTTCTCTGGCAAGTACTTGTCAGATATAAATGTTATGCCTTTTGAGCTTAATGCCTGTATTTCCAGTTTAGCGCCTAATTCCTTCATCATCTTGAATTGACGCTGCCATGCTTTGTTTTTCTTGAACCAATCGTATTCTGAAATTTGCTTTAAGCGAGAGTAATCAACATCTTTTAGTTTGATAAAATGCTTTTTCAAATCATAGTTAATTGCATCATCTGCTGTAATGCCAAGAAACATTGCATCTTGCAAAGTCATTGTTCCTGACATATAAGCAAGATTTATTGAACCAAATTTAAGCACAGAATAAATATAGAAACCCCATGGATCAAAATCTGCAAGCACATAAATTGGCAACTTATGCTCCTCATTTAATCTCTGCAAAATCCTTCTTATGCCTCTTGTTGTTTGTCCTTGGGATGTCACAATCAAGCAGTTTTGCTTTTCCCAGAACTTGTCTTCATGCAGTCTTTCCCAAACTGCTTGCTTTTCCATGTAAATTACATACTTTGCTTTTACACTTTTAAATTGAATATCTTCAACATTAGAAGGAATACTCCAGCCTCCTGAACCAAGTTTTGCCCAGTTTATTATGTCGCCAGAATCTTCAATAACAACATTGCCTGCAACAGAACCCATCTTATTTGCATTAATGTTAAGTTGCTCTCTTGAACAATCTGTTATCAGCTCTAAATCTTCGATTGCATTGTCGCTTTCGCTTTGATCATCAACAATGTTAATATTTGAGTTTGGGATTGTTCGCTTGGCCATATAGAAAACATCCCTCAAACTTGCATGCTTGCCAACATCAATAAGTGTTTTGCTTACTTTCGCTATTTCTAGTGTTTGCAAGAATTTTTTTGCATGCCCAACATTAAAGAAAGTTCTTTGTTGTTGCTTATCGCCCAGCATTAGTGTTTTTGTTTTAGTATCAAAAACTATATTTGACAATGAACGCAAAGTAAACTCAATACTTGGATTTCTGCCTTTTTCAATGTCAACGACAAGCTTTTTTCCAAGTTCTTCCAATTCCTTAACCGGTTTCTTCTCTTGCTTCTTCATTATTTTGAAATTTCCTTGAATTTTCTAAATTCCCAGAAATCTCTGATTTCTGCGATTTAGCAAACTCCATTCTATACAACTTATCGTCAGAGTCTTCTTCTATTATTTCTTTTTTTATTTCAGGCTTTACAAGCATCTTTTGCAAGCTTTGCAATATTTTCTCCTTCTTTTGATTTGTCAAGATAGATAATGAATCTGCAACTTCTGGAATGTATTTTTCAAACATATTTGCTCGTTCAATCTGCTGTGTAATCCTACTTTTTTTCCTAACATAAGTGCCAAGCAATCTTCCACATTCCTGCAAAGCAAGCTTAATTTCCTTTATTATTTCAGGGTAATGAGCAATTGCCTCTTTGCTCTCACTAGTAAAAGGAACCCATACAGATGCCATATGCACAACAATAGCTACTGGACCAATTGGCACAGAGTCACCACTTTGCTGCAGACCATATGGTTTCCAATTTGTTTCCATTATTGATTTTGTCATTGAGCAAGCTCCTTCCTGATACAATAAAGGAACTCTGTTAGCAAATCTCAAGATGTTTGCTTTCTCTTCCTTTGGAATTTCGCCACCATAAGCAATACTTGCTTCTATTATAAAAGGATTGCCTCTGTAGACAGAAGGTGCTCTTGAGGTTGCACAATAAAACTCTGCTTTAATCTCTTTTCTTAAGCCTTTCTCAAGCAATTCTTCTCCAATCTGGCTTAAGCAATCTGTAGGCGGAGCAATAAGCTTTGTTTTTTGTATTCCTTGCAATAACCTTTCTGCCATATCCCTACTTATTTGGCTAGGCTTTGTATTTGGCAATAATGCAGCATGCTCACAGATTTCTTTTGCAGTTCCTGGTCCAACTCTTGAGAATTCTGATGTCAAAAAGCTCTGCAGAGTTCTTGATTCTGTCCATCTAAGCTTATCCAGCAGCATGCCAAGCTCTATACCATACGGATGTGGCTTGATTTCTTTTGGCTCATCTGGCAATTTATCAGTTGCTCTTGCATAAATTATCTGCTCTCCTTTTGGTGGTTGATATATGATAGTGACATGAGGGTTAATAACAGCTGTTTGCTTTAAGTATTCATCAACAGATTGATTACCTTTTATATACTCTGCTTCCAAGTCAAGCTCAACCTTTGTACCATGCTCTTTTGCCCATTCGACTGTTTCTTCTTTAGCTATAACTGGCTTATTGTTTTGGGTATCTATACCTAATTCATAATAATAAGGTGGTTCTTTTTTAGAGATCCTTGATGTTATTTTTGCAGGCTTACCTGTTGTTAATTGTGCATATAGAACAGCAGCGCTAATGCCTATGCCTTGTTGACCACGGGCTTGTTTTAAGGTATGGAATTTGCTTCCATAAAGCAGCTTTGCAAATATGTTTGGAATTTGCTTTTTTACAATGCCAGGACCATTATCTTCTATTATAACTTTGTATTTGAATTCTGTCATCTGAACAATCTCAACACTTATCTCTGGCAATATCCTTGCTTCTTCGCAAGCATCTAAGCTATTATCAACTGCTTCCTTAACAGCCATTAGCAAAGCTTTTCTTT
>CAZSIU010000138.1:0-2905 GCA_964607225.1 uncultured Methanosarcinales archaeon
GACTTAAACATTTTCTCCAATAATACAAGCATAAACAATTTTATATGCTTTAATTTTCTGAAATTTGCAAGCCTTGCAAGCATTGATTCTTTTGTTCTTTCCATGTTTGTAAACATAACAGGAACAAATCTTATTGATATCGAAATCATAAGCGCTATGTTTCTCGGCTTAATCCCCAGTAGCTTCAATGGTCTGGAAAGTTTTTCTATTGCAACTATTAGGCTTGACACTGTCGTTGAGAAAGTCAGAATCATTGATATGGATATGAGCATCAAAAAGCGCCATATTGTCAATAAACCTTGGTTTAGATTGTTTCTTGAGAATATCACATACATTAAGAATACGAAGATAAACAGGAGATAGAATGATCTTAAATTGTTTATATAATTCTTTAAATCAATTTTCGCCAATAAAATACCAATAAAAACAAAAATGGCGAAAATCAGGATTTCATAAATGTTTTTAATCATGAAAACCAAAATACTCAAAATAATGACGTATACTATTTTAAGTCTAGGGTCAATAGAATGAATTATAGAATTTTTATGCACATATTGCCCAAATGAAAGCCTTCTAATCATGCAAACCAGCCTCTTTTAGGATTTTATTGTTTAATATTGATTTTTTGTTGTCGAATATAATCTGCCCTTTTTTCATGACTATTACCTCTTCTGCATATTTCAAATCTTCAAGAACATTTGTTATCAGAATTATCGAGATTTTTTCTTTTTTATTTAATTCTTTTATAATACTCATAATATTTTTTTTATTTTTCTCGTCTAAATTAGTTGTCGGCTCGTCGAAAACAATATATTTCGGCTTCATAGCAAGAATTCCAGCAAGAGCAACTAACTGCTTTTGCCCCATGGAAAGCATATTGACATTATTTTTTGCTAGATGCTTGATTTTCAGCTTATTCAGTGTTTCGTCAACAATTTTATTTATTTTTTCATGCTCCAACCCTAAATTTTCAAGTCCAAAAGCAACATCTTCCTTGACAATTGAATGAACGATTTGGTCTTCGAAATTCTGGAATACAAAACCTACTTTTTTTCTTGAATTAAACTCATCCTTTTTTGTGTTTGTTCCATCTACAATAACACTTCCTTTTGTCGGCAATAACAGCGCATTAAAATGCTTAGCCAAAGTTGTTTTTCCAGAGCCGTTTGAGCCAATTATCTCAGTAAAGCAGATATCCTTAATATCTAAATTTATGTTTTTCAGAATAAAATCCTCTTCATACTTAAACCAAATATTTTTTACTTCTATCATTGGAATGAAAATGAATAGACTGCAAGATTTTTTTGGCTAATTATTGTCAGTTTATTATGTTTATTGTCCTTTAATATTGTAAGATTATACAATTTGGGTCTATTTATTATTAATTTTTTGTAAATTTTATCGTTCAATATTATTGTTATGTTAATTGATTTTTTAGTTAATGATTCTGCAACAAAATTCACTTTATTTCCCTTTGTTAATATTTTCAAAGAAGATTTATTTTTTAATGATTTGATATATTCTTGTTTTTGAGTCCAATTATCGTTGATATAAATCACACCAAATTTTAGCTTATCAGTTAATTTCTTCAAAATCTTCCCATTTTTTCTTTTACCGCAATAAACAGTTAAATATTTGCTGTACTTAGGCTCTTTTTTGAAAATATTCCTGGATCTAATGTCCAGATTTTTTATTATGGCGCTCTCTAATTTTTTATAATTACCTTCACCAATATGCTTATACAATATTCTTCCATTCCTTATTAAAATCTGCGTTGGCCAGAAATTTACATTTAATTTTTTAATTATTTTTTTGTTTTTGTCTATAATTATTGGGAATTTAATTTTGTATTTTTTTGTTGCATAAAGAATATTATCGCCGTATTCTTCAAATTCCCATTCTGGAGGGTGTACTAGAATTGTTTTTAATCCGATTTTTTTGTATCTATCGTCGATTTTTTTGATGTAATTTAAGGAACGCAAGCAGTTCATGCAGCTGTAAGAGAAAACATCCAATAAAATAAGCTCTGTCATTTCATGTATTTCTTAACATCAAACTTATTTGAAATCCATGCTGCCAACAACAATTTCAATGTGTCTCCAACAATAAATGGCAGAACCCATCCAACAAATATTGCGCTCCATGGGAGATGTGTAACAAGCTTGCCCTGTATTGAACCCATAATGTATATTATCAAAGTACCTGCAAACATTGCAAGAATTGTGTCAAGAGTTGATTTTGATTTTTTTAGATAGAAAACTAGCCAAAGTAAACCAGCTAGAACTGCTGCACTTACTATAACCAAAACAGTTCTTTGCTGCTGCGCTAAAACATTCACCATTACCTCTTTTCCTATTTTCATTATTCCGATTTTAAATGCAGCGTCTGCCAAAACAATTACGACAAATGCGAGTATAATAACATATGAAAAGTATTTCAACAATTTGCTTAGCTTTTTCTTCTCAATCATTTTTCCTATTACGAAAGATGCAACAGGATAACTGAACAAGTAACCTCCTGTCGGCCCTAATAATGCGCCAACTCCAGAACTGCCGCCTGCAAACACAGGCAATCCAATCGTGCCCAAGACAAGATAAATTATCATAGACAAAGCGCCGTAAATCGGACCGAGCATTGCTCCAGACATCAAAACAACTAATGTCTGCAGAGTTATAGGAACTGGAGTAAAAGGCAATGGAATTTTGAACCATGCAACAGCTGCAGTAAGCGCTGCAAACAATGCAGCAAATACCATTCCTTTTAGCTTGTCTTTTTCCATTGAAAATCACTACTCCATTATTGCTAATACATCTCCTCTATTAACATTATCATTTTTTTTAACTTTTATCTCTTTTAAAATACCATCTCTTGGCGCAGTTATATCATTTTCCATCTTCATTGCCAT
>CAZSIU010000139.1:0-2899 GCA_964607225.1 uncultured Methanosarcinales archaeon
TGGTTGATATAAGGTCAAGGACTTTGATTAGCGTTCCTGCGAGATAATGAAAAACTGAAAAAACCCATACTTTTATATATAACCTCTACATACTATAGGCTAGTACATCGGAATTGCTATTTCTAGTAAATTTCGTGTAACTATAAGAAGGAGTTGTAAGAAAATGCGTTACGGAAGTTTTGAAAGAACAATGCATAAGATAAAGTGTTCTGATTGCGGCGCGGATGCAGAAGTGCCATTCCAGCCAAAAGAAGGACGCCCAGTCTATTGCAGGGATTGTTATAGCAAGAAGAGAAGGTACTAAGTCTAATTCTTAGTATTTAGAATTCTTGGATTTGATTTTTTATTTTTTTTATTTTTTATTAATTAATTTTATCATTTCTTATACCAAACCTTATAAATCACTCCAGCAAAATCATCGCTAACATACATAGTTCCTTCTTTGTCAAAAATAATATCAACTGGCCTGCCTATGACTTTATTGTTATCTGTCAACCACCCTGTTGCAAAGTCATGCACTTGCTTGGTTTCCATGTCAATTCTCACAATCTTATAACCAGTTGAAACTTTTCTGTTCCAAGAGCCATGATAAGCAACAAATAAATCACCTTTAAATTCTTCTGGAAAGTTATTGCCAAAGTTAAATGCTAAACCCAAAGGAGCAGAATGTGCCTGCAAATCAATAATGCTTGGCTCTCTAAACCTACAATTTTCATCTCCAAATTCTGGATCTAGAATATTTTTGCCATAGCAAAATGGCCAACCATAGTGTTTGTTGCTTTCGATTATATTTATTTCATCTGGTGGCAAATCTTCTCCAAGCCAGTCCCTTGAATTTTCTGTTGCATAAATTTCATTAGTTACGGGATGAAATGTAAAGCCAACTGCATTTCTTACACCTCTTGCAAATATATTGCATCTTCCAAAATCTAAATTACACTTCATAATTGAAGCTCTTCTCTCATCATTTTCTATGCAAACATTGCAGCTAGAGCCGATGCTGATATACAAATTATTGTCCTTTATCCTTATTGTTCTTGTCCAATGTCCGCCTTTTGGCAAGTCTGTAATGAATTCTTTTGTTTTAATATCTGCTTTTAAATCTTCATTTAATCTTACTTTTATTACACTGTCTTCATTTGCGATATACATATAATCATCAAGAAAAGCAATTCCATGTGGTTTATTTAATCCATCAATAACTTTAATTATTTCATCTGCTTTTTCATCTTTATTTTTGTCAGGCAAAGCAACTACAATGCCAGCACTTGGTATGCTAACAAATAAAACATCCTTATAAAATTCCATAAATCTAGGCCCTTGATTCGGTCCAGGTGCTGCATAAAAATTTTTGCCTAAGTCAGAAGCAAAAATGTCTATTTTGAAATTAGCAGGAAGTTTTATGTTTTTTAATATCGGGTGTTGGCTTTGGTTTTTTATATTATTTTGAATTAGTGGAATTGAAATTATTAATATAAATATAATTAAAATAATAATAATTTTTTTATTGAAACTTTTTAAATATTTTTGTTTTTTAATCATTGAATAAAAATCAATTACTGTCTTATATAAACATTTCCATAAAAATTTAAAATAAACAAAAATTTTTTAAATAATAAATAAAATTCTAAAAATATGAAATGGCGTATAATAGAGCAAGAAACTTACAATGCAGCTATGAACATGGCTATTGACCATGCAATTTATGAAAGTGTAGCCAATGAAAGAGAGCAACCAACAATAAGGTTTTACAAATGGATGCCAAGCTCTATTAGTCTTGGCGCTTACCAAAACCCAAAAGAAATTAATTTAGAAGCATGCAAAAAGCATAGCATTAATGTTGTAAGAAGAATGACAGGTGGCAGAGCTGTTTTTCATGACAAAGTTGATTTCACTTATAGCGTAATTGCTCCAATAAGAATTTTCAATTACAGCATAGAAAATGCCTACAAGCAAATTTGTTCTTGGATTATTAGTTCTTTAAATGAAATAGGAATAAATGCAACTTTGGAAAATAAGAATGACATCGTTATTGACGACAAAAAAATTTCTGGAAATGCAGCAAAGCTTATGAATAAAGGTGTTTATTTGCAACATGGCACATTAGTTTATGATGTTGATTTTGAAGTCATGCCTACAATTTTAAATATTCCACAAGATATACTTAAAGAAAAGGTTGCATCAATTTTGCAATATAAAAATATAAGCCAAGAAGAAGTTTATAATATATTAAAAAGCTATTTTACTAAAGATAAAGATTTTAAGATAGAAGAACTTTCAAAATTTGAATTAATGCGCGCAAAAGATTTGGCAAAAACAGAATACAATACAATAATGCTTCCAGCAGGAACATTGCTCAAGAATAAAGGGGCTTGTTATGTTGAAAGAGGATAATAGTTTATGTGTATAAAATTGATTTCTTAGTACAACAAAGGATTTAAAAATAGGAATTTGTTACATACTATCATCAAACTCACATAACTGCAACCTCACTATCAAATCCATCATGAACCTTGCTGCTTGAGCGCCATCAACAATCCTGTGGTCATAAGTTAAAGATAAAGGTAGCATTTTTCTTATTTCAACTTTGCCACTTTTCGCAACAGGCTTTTCCATAATTCTACCAATTCCAAGTATTGCACTTTCTGGATAATTAATGATTGGAGTAAAGAACTCAACACCAACAGAGCCAAGATTACTAACACTGAATGTGCCTCCTCTTAAATCCATTAAGTTAATCTTTCTGTTTCTTGCATCATTAGCTAATTTATCGATTTCCTTTGCAATTATTTTGATGTCCTTAGAATCTGCAGCTTTAATAACAGGCACTATTAATCCATCTTTTGTATCAACTGCAATTCCAACATTGTAATATTTTTTTAAAACAATTTCATCTCCC
>CAZSIU010000140.1:0-2892 GCA_964607225.1 uncultured Methanosarcinales archaeon
AGCATGTATTTTAAAGATGGTAAAGTTGTTAAAAAATGCAAAGATTTTGAAGAAGATATTTTGATTGTTGAGGTTTAAATAAAAAATGATATAATATTTTGCAACAATAAAATTTTCAATCCGTAATTTGCTTCGCAAATTACAAAAGTTACACTCGGCGAAAATTTTGCCTGCCATTAAATTTTCGCCTCGGACAAATTTACAATAAATCGGCGAGTTGTCGCGATGTGGCAAGACAGCGACAACGAGCACAAGAGTTTGTACCGAAGACACGGATTGAAAAATTATAAGAAGAGAATACAATATGATTTTAAAATGAACACAAAAGAAGTTTATAATGCTTTAATATTAGGAATTAGAGATTATTTTAAAAAAAATAATTTCAAGAAAGCTGTTATTGGATTAAGCGGTGGCTTAGACAGCTCAGTTGCAATTTCTCTTGTGGTTAAAGCACTGAGTAGACCAAATGTAATAGCAATTTTAATGCCTGATATTGGAACTACATCAACTAGAAGCATGAAGAATGCAGAAATGCTTGTTAAAAAATTAAAAATTAAGCATCATAATGTTGCTATCAATGATTTAGTTCAATTTTTTAAAAACCTAAGCAAAAGATTACATTATAAAAGCCAAATTTATGCAATATCAAACGTTAAAGCAAGAACAAGAATGATGATTCTTTATTATTTTGCGAATTTGGAAAATGCTTTGGTTATTGGAACATCAGACAAGTCAGAGATTGCTCTTGGCTACACAACCAAGCATGGGGATAATGCTGCTGATATTTTAGTTATTGGTGATTTATGGAAAACAGAAGTTATAGAAATGGGGAAATTTTTAAGTGTTCCAGAAACAATTTTAAAGAAAAAACCAAGCGCAGAATTGGTGAAAGGAATAACAGCCGAAAAAGAGCTTGGTGCTTCTTATCAAGTACTTGACAAAATACTGAAAGCACATATTGAAGATGGCTTATCTCCAAAACAAATAATTGATAAAGGTTTTAATAAAAAGCTTGTAAAAAATGTGATAGATAGAATAAGGTTAAATGAACACAAAAGAAGAACCGCAATGCTAATCAGAGTTTCTGAAAAATCATTTCATGGCATGGAGTGGCGAATGCCGATAACGAATAGGTTTAAGGGATGATATAACCTTTACCTTTTGCACCAGCAAGCATTTCTCTTCCAGGAGAAGTCTCCCAAACATAAGGCCTATCAGTATAAATTCTTTTAGCATCAGGAACTTCTTTAACCTTGAACCCTGCGCCCTCTAATGCACGTATTAATCCTTCCAGATAGGTCGGATGCATTCCATATTCAGATTTGCCAGCGGCGATTGTAACACTAGTATCCCTCACACCTTCTCGAGACAAGTAAACTTCAATATTTTCTCTATCATGTTTTAGTGCCGTGCTGTTATCTTCTGGCTCATCCAGTAAAAAGCCTTCACCCTCTAATAACCTAATTAAAGTATGTTTTTTGGTCAGAACATCTCTGAGTTGCGCATCTCCGTTCCGCAATGCTGCAAGAAATAACATTATATCCTCTTTAGTCAGCTTTTTACCTACAATGTAAACATTCTGAACAATTGGAACTACTAAATCTGCATTTGTCATTTATTAAAAAATATAATATTTTCTTAATAAATCTTCTTGCAAAAAATATTCTTTTAGGAATAATTGTACTACGATTTATTTTTAACAACCTTTATAAACTTCTTCTATAATATTTTTATTATGACCCGCGCTCTTTTCATCGGCAGATTCCAGCCATTTCATAGTGCACATCTTATTGATGTAAAAAAAATTCTTAAAGAAGTTAATGAAGTGATTATTGCAATCGGAAGTTCCCAAGAAAAGAATACTTTAGAAAATCCTTTTAGCTATAATGAAAGAAAACAGATGATTGTTAATGTTTTGAAAAAAAATAAAATAAAATCCTACAGAAGCAAAGCTTCTGGGGAACTTAAAAATAAAAAATTTTTAAGTAATTATAAAATTTATCCTGTGCCTGATTTATACAACGACAAAAAGTGGGTTAATTACATTAAGAAAAATCTTCCAAAATGTGAGCATATTTATTCTGGTAATCCTTGGACATTAAGGTGTTTTAAGAAGTACGATTCAAATATAAAAAAAATAAAATTAATCAAAGGAATTAGTAGCACAAAAATAAGGACTATGATGATTAAAAATAAAAATTGGAAAAAATTAGTGCCGACAGAAGTTGCTGAGTATATTGAAAAAATTAGGGGTATTAAAAGAATACAAAAAATTTATGCTAAGAAGTAACAAGTACTTTCTTTTTGCTTAGCATTTTGTCAGTCTCTGTCTTTATTATCTCCCAATGGAGTTTTATAAGCTTTTGCACTGTAGGGTCTTGTGTATTTAATTTGTATAGTTTTGCCCTTCCTATATCTCTTGTATGCACAACAACTTTTCTCTTTTCCAGTTCTTTCCAAGCTCTTGTGAAAGAAGTCCATCCAACGTTGCTCCCATTTGCAATGTCAGTCATGCTGTAGTCAAAGTCCTTGCCCAATATCAGAAAATTGAGTATTCTCATTAAGGGTGAATTTCCAAGATAACCTGAAAATAGAGATTGCTTTTCCAATTTATTCACCCAAACACCCCCTTTAAAAACCCTTTGCCTTTTTCCTTTTCAAACTCTTCTAGCAACTGTTTTTGTTTTTTTGTCAATTTATCTGGAACTGCTATGTAAATTTCAACATTCTCATCTCCAACATGATGGCTGTGCAAATCAGGAATGCCGAGTCCTTTCATTCTGAAAACGGTATTGCTTTGAGTGCCTGCCGGAATCTTTAAGCTTGCTTTCCCTTCCAAAGTTGGAACTTCAATTTCACCGCCAAGAGCAGCTGTTACAAAAGAAATTGGAA
>CAZSIU010000141.1:0-2870 GCA_964607225.1 uncultured Methanosarcinales archaeon
CAGAGCCAACAAGAGCATTAACAACAGTGTCTGCTTCTTGCAATGTTGCAATTTTATTGATACCTTCAATTCCAGAATAAACTTGAGCAGAAGAAAAATTCAACAAATCATCTACTTTGTTTTTGTCCATTATTGCAACTGCTTTTGGTTTGAATTCTTTGATTTGCTTCAATAATAAATCAGAATTTTTATTTGTTGTCAATCCAACTACTTTAAACTCATCAGGATATTGTTTAACAATATCTAAAGTTTGAGTGCCTATACTGCCTGTTGAGCCTAAGATGGAGAGATGTTTCATTTTAATTATTATTGGTTAATTCATTTATCTCTTTCAATAGAACTTCGTAAATTTCATTATCGTTAATTCTTCTTACAATTTTGCCGTCTTTATAGAGAAGATGATTTCCAGGAGCTCCTACAATTCCAATGTCTGCTTTTCTGCTTTCTCCAGGTCCATTGACAGCACAGCCCATTACTGCAACCTTAATCGGCTTCTTTATTTTTTCAGTTGCATTTTCCAATTGCTCAACTAATTTTATGACATCAATTTCAGTTCTTGCGCATGTTGGACAACTTGTAACTTGAACTCCTTCATTTCTTAAGCCTAAAGCTCTTAAAATCTGCTTTCCAACTTTAACTTCTTCTTTTGGATCTTCTGACAAAGAAACCCTTATTGTGTCCCCTATACCTTCAAAAAGAAGCATTCCAATGCCCATTGCTGACTTGACAGTTCCTGGAATTTTGCTTCCAGCTTCTGTTACACCAAGATGTAATGGGTAATCAGTTTTCTCTGCAAATAAGCGATAAGCCTTAACCATTCTAGGCACATCACTTGCTTTTAATGAGACAATTGTATCATAGAAATCCAAATCTTCCAAAATCTTCAAATGCCTCATTGCACTCTCAACCATTGCTTCTGGAGCATAACCATATTTTTCAAATAAGTCTCTTTCAATTGAGCCAAGATTAACGCCTATGCGCATAGGCACTCCATAATCTTTACATGCTTTTACAACTTGCTGTACTTTGTCAGGATTTCCGATATTACCAGGATTAATCCTTACTTTATCAACATATTTAACTGCTTCTAATGCAATTCTATAATCAAAATGAATGTCCACAACAAGTGGAATGTTAATATTTTCTTTAATCTCCTTCAATGCTTTTGCAGCCTCCATTGTAGGAGCACTTACCCTTATTATTTCGCATCCAACATCTTCTAAGCCATGAATCTGCTCAACAGTTGCTTTTACATCAGTGGTATCAGGTGTAGTCATTGATTGAATACTTATAGGTGCATCTCCTCCGATGTAAAGCTTTCCAACTTTTACTTTGCGAGATTTTCTTCTTTGAAACATTTTTATTTTGAATTTTTATTGAATTTTCAATATTATTTTTTGTTATGTTTTTTATTGATTTGAAATTAATATTGTTTTTAATATGTTCTATCCTTCCTAACGCATTAAACGATTTTAACAATAAAAAAATTTCAAAAATCAAAAACTATCTTTTACTTAATATCTCACTAATTGCTCTCTTTATACTTTCTTTATCAATCCCTGCTAACTTCTTTTGTATATCAGGTTTGCCATGCTCTATAAACTTGTCAGGAACACCAATTCTTCTTACATTTGCTTTAAACCCTTTGTCTTGTAATAATTCTACAACAGCAGAGCCAAAGCCACCATTAATTGTTGCTTCTTCTAATGTTATTATGTTTTTTATTTTTCTTGCATAACTCAAAATCAACTCTTCATCAATCGGCTTGACAAACCTTGCATTAATGATAGTTGGATTGCATTTAAGCTCTTCAACTGCTTGAATTGCATCGTACAAAATAGGGCCGACACCTATAATCAGTAAATCATTTCCTTCTCTAATCACTTCTCCTTTACCAATTTCAAGTTTTCGGAATTCTGCATCAAGTCCAACTCCTATAGCAGAGCCTCTAGGATATCTTAAAGTTGAAGGCCCTTTAATAAAAGTTGCAGTATAAAGCATGTGCTGCAATTCATTCTCGTCTTTTGGAATCATTATTGTAATATTTGGGATTGCTCTAAAGTAAGCAATGTCAAAAGGGCCATTATGTGTTGGACCATCATCTCCAACTAAGCCAGCTCTGTCCAAAGCAAATATAACTCCAAGATTTTGCAGGCATACATCATGGATAATCTGGTCATAAGCTCTCTGCAAAAAAGTTGAGTAGATTGCGCACACAGGCTTCATTCCAGAGATTGCCAATCCTCCTGCAAATGTGACTGCATGCTGCTCTGCAATCCCAACATCAAATATCCTTTCAGGAAAGTGCTTCTCAAATTTGTTTAAACCAGTTCCGCTTTTCATTGCAGCTGTAATTGCAACAATTCTGCTGTCTTGCTCAGCAATCCTAATTAATGCATTTGCAAAAGCATCTGTCCATGTCATTTTTGTTGTTGTTACATATTTCTGCCCATTTACTGGATCAAATGGTGACATGCCATGAAACTTATCAATGTCTTTCTCAGCAAAAAGATAGCCTTTGCCCTTTTCTGTTTTTACATGTAACAAAACAGGCCCTTCCAAATCTTTCAGATTTTGCAATGCAGGAATAAGCTCGTCAATGTTGTGCCCGTCTATCGGTCCAAAATATTGGAAGCCAAGGCTTTCAAAGAAATTGCTTTCAATTGTAATTGTTCTTAATCTTTCTTGTATTTTAAAAACTTTTTCAATTTCTTCATTGCTTATTCCAGGGATTTTTTCCAATAAGCCTCTTGTCTTTTTTCTTAACTCAAAATATCCTGGGCGAAGCACAATTTTATTTAGATACTCAGATATAGCACCAACATTTGGAGAAATACTCATTCTGTTATCGTTCAAAATAATCAATATGC
>CAZSIU010000142.1:0-2861 GCA_964607225.1 uncultured Methanosarcinales archaeon
ATAACCAATACGCCAACCAGTCATCGCATATGTTTTTGAAACAGAATTAGAGGTTATTGTTAGTTTCTTTATTTCATCATTAAGAGAAGCAATACTCAAATGCTTTTTATTTCCATAAATAAAATGCTCGTAAACCTCATCAGAAACAACATAAAAGTTATGCTCAATAGCTAAATCAGCTATTTTCTTGATTTCATTAGGGTCGATTATTGAGCCACTAGGGTTATTTGGTGTATTTAAAATAAGCATCTTTGTTTTCGGAGTTATTTTCTCTTCAACCATATTAGCAGTTAGCTTGAATTTTTCATCTGTTTGACAAAATATTGGTTTAGCCTCTGCAAGCTTAACCATCTCTTCATAGCTTACCCAATACGGAACAGGTAAAATTGCTTCATCACCTTTATCTAAAATTGCCATTGCAATGCTGTAAAGAGAATGCTTTCCACCACAGCTTATTAATATTTCAGAAACATCATAGCTAATATTATTTTCTCTTTTAAACTTGTCAGCAACTGCTTGCTTAAGCTCTGGAATGCCTCCAACAGGTGTGTATCTTGTAAAATTATTGTCAATTGCTTTTATTGCTGTTTGCTTTATATTTTCTGGTGTATTGAAATCAGGCTCACCTGCACCAAAAATCACAACATCTTTACCTTCTTTTTTCAATTGCTTTGCTTTTGCATCTATTGCGAGAGTAGCGCTAGGAGCTATGTCTTTTACTCTTTGTGCAAGCATTTAACCACCAAGTTTCTTGACTATAGAGCTTATATTAAAACTTTTTGTAGCTTTCAGAATCTTAGATTCTGAATAGCCCGAAAATTTCTTTGAAATTTTCGATGTGTCAACAACTAAAACTTTATGCTTTTTTTCAATGGCTTCATTGCAGCAGACATTAAATATTTCTGATTGTAAGTTTTCTTGAATTTTGCTTTTTGGGTACTTTCTTTTTTTGAGTCTTTTATTTAGTTCTTTAATATTACATTTTGTTACAATGCAAAAATCAACATATTTTCCTGGAAGATAGTGAGAAAGGTGTGAGTCTATTATTACTCCTTTGATTTTTTTATTTTTTTTAAATTCTTTAATATAATTAATTAGAAATTTGTTTAATTTTTTGACATCGACAATTTTTGTTCTTCTTTTCATATCGTATCCTTCAAAAAGTTTATGCATAGAAATTAATTGATTTACATCAATATAATAAAATTTCAATTTTTTAGCCAATTTTTTTGCTATTATTGTCTTCCCGGTTCCAGGCGTGCCTGTAACAGCAAATATTTTCATATTGTTTGTTAATCTGCATTATATTTAAATATTCTTATGAATACCTTTTCTTTATGCAACAAGAAATAATAATATCAACATCAAAAAAACAGGAATTAATTGATATATCAGATAAAATAAATAATATAATTAAAAAATCAAAGGTAAAAAATGGAATTTGTAATGTGTTTGCTGCGCATGCAACAGCTGCTATTGTTATAAATGAAAACTATGACCCAAATATTTGCTTGGACTTGATTGATGCATTAAACAAGCTGATTCCAAGTGGAATCTGGCGTCATGATAGAATTGATAGCAATGCAGATGCACATTTAAAATCTGCAATTTTAGGTCCAAGCGAAACAATACCTATAAAAAATGGTAAATTAGATTTGGGAACATGGCAATCCTTAATGTTGTGTGAATTAGATGGGCCAAGAGGTAATAGAAGAATAATCGTAACAGTACTAGGTGATAAGGATTAATTGCGATTTATGTGGCAAAATTGATGAAAAGTTAACTCGGGCTTTAATAGAAGGTATTGAGTTAAATGTTTGTTCTAGTTGTAGTAAATTTGGAAAAGTTATTGGCACAATAAAAAAAGATTCAGCTAAACAAATAAAAAAAGAAATACCAAAAGAAGAAAAAATTGAGTTAGTAGTAGAGAATTATGCCAATATTATAAGAAAGAAACGAGAATCGATGGGCTTAACACAAAAAGATTTTGCAAATAAAATTAACGAGAAAGAAACAACAATACACAAAATAGAAACCGGAGCTTTAACACCACCACTACCTTTGGCAAGAAAACTGGAAAAAGCGCTTGGAGTAAGGCTGCTTGAGGAATATGAGGAAAGGCATGAAACCTCTAAAGGCAAAAGGATTGTGGGATTTACACTGGGAGATTTTATCAAAGTAAAGAAATAGTTATTTAGCAAAGACAAATTGTTCGCATTGATTAATTTTATTAAAATTAATTGTCTTGAACTCTTTTTTAAAATGCGCAATCAACTCTTTCTTGGCATCTTCGCATTTGATATCATAATCTCTGCATGCCAGATTGCATGAATCAAGAAATATAAAATCTGCCTTTTTTGTAATCAATTCATTTTTTTTCTCTTCATCAAATATGGGGTAGTACATAATCTCATCAATCTTCTTATTACTGGACACACCTAGTATCGGATGTGAAATCCATATTTTAGCATCCGAATCAATGTTCTCAAATATAGCCTGAAAAGTTGCGTACTCATTCATTTTGCCAGACTCGCTTTTATAGTAATTAGATGTCGTAATAAAAGAGGATAAAACAGAGATAATAACAATAGTATACAACAAATTTCTTATATTACTAAAAAAATCAAATAGATAGAATACTGCAAATGAAATCAATAGATACATATAAGGGAATAAAATAACCAAAAATCTCATCTCTTTTTGTTTAATTAAATTAAAAAAGATAAAGAAAATAATAAAGGTACTTCCAATAACCATTTTATTCATATTTTTATTTCTAAAAATCAAAATAAATCCAAAAATGGATAATAAATAAAGAAAATTTTCCTTAAATAATTCAATAAAATAGTAACTCAAAGGAT
>CAZSIU010000143.1:0-2860 GCA_964607225.1 uncultured Methanosarcinales archaeon
AGCAAACGCAGCAAGAGCCAAAGGCTATGACCCAGAGGAAACAGTAAATATACCTCTTACTAAAGACATGGCAGAACGTGTTGAAGGGCTGGTTAGTGTCGCGGCTCCTCAAATAATGAATAATGGTTTGCCACAAAGGATAAAAGAGATTGAAGCAATTTATGGCAAACTTGATTGGAGAGTAGCACTCAAGATATCTTTGGAGACAACACAACAAAAATTCTGCAAATTTGAAACACAAAGAAAAGCAATTGAAACTGGAATTAGAGTTGGATTGGCTTATTTGACACTTGGTGTTGTTGCCTCTCCACTAGAGGGTTTTGTTGGTATAAAGCTAAGAAAAAAGAAAGATGGTAAAGAATATTTTGTTTTGATGTATTCTGGCCCGATAAGAAGTGCAGGTGGAACAGCAGGAGCGGTAAGTGTTATTATAGCAGATCACATTAGAAAGAATTTAGGCTATGACATATATGATCCAACAGAAAAAGAAATAAGAAGAATGATTACAGAGCTTTATGATTATCATGAAAGAGTCACCAATCTTCAATATTTGCCTAGTGAGAAAGAAATAAGGTTTCTTGTTATTAATTTACCAGTTCAAATTGATGGTGATGCATCAGAAAAAATAGAAGTCTCAAATTATAAAGATCTTGAAAGAATAGATACAAATAGGATAAGGAGCGGACCTTGCTTAGTTATTGGAGAGTGTATTGCACAAAAAGCTGTCAAAGTATGGAGTCAACTCAAGAAATGGGGTGATGATTTTGGATTAGAACATTGGCATTTCTTACAAGAGTTTGTGCAATTACAAAAAGAAACAAAAACAAAGGAAAAACCTTCAAAAAAAGGCTTAACACCAATTTATACTTACATAGAAGATCTTGTAGCTGGCAGACCAGTTTTAGCACAACCGTTAGCTGTTGGTGGCTTTAGATTAAGGTATGGAAGATGCAGAACATCTGGTTATTCAGCAACAGCAATAAATCCAGCAACTATGTTTGTGCTCAATAAATACTTAGCAATAGGCACACAATTAAAAGTTGAAAGACCAGGAAAAGCAACAGCAATCACAGTTTGTGATTCTATAGAAGGTCCAATAGTAAAATTAAATGACAACAGTGTTGTAAAAGTTGATACTGAGCAGAAAGCAAAGGAAGTATCAAATTCGATAAAGGAGATATTATTCTTAGGCGATATTCTAATAAGTTATGGTGATTTTTTTAACAGGGCACATAGCTTAGTACCAGCTGGTTATTGTGAGGAATGGTGGTCACAGGAAGTTGAAAGAGCAATGTTAAACATATTTGGTTCCTTGAATTACAATAAATTATCACAATTAACAAATATTGATGAACAATATCTTAAAGAGATAATAAAAGATTATTTTTTTGAAAAACCAGATGCAAAAACAGCATTAGCTTTAAGCAAAATTCTTAATGCGCCACTACATCCTTACTATACTTATCATTGGAAAACAATTTCAAAAGAAGAATTTATTGATTTACTAAAGTGGTTTACATTTGCTAAAATAGAAATTGATGAAAATAGTATAAATAAAATTATACTTCCAAGGAATGAGGTTGGAAAAAGGATTCTTGAATTGCTTGGAGTACCTCACATATTTGTTAACAACGAATTTACTATAATAGAGAAAGGAGATGCAGAAATACTATATAACATATTAAAACCTGATGAAAATGATTTTTATGAGAAATATAAAAATTCTGAGATTGACGATGTACTTGATTTGATAAATTATTTTTCTAATATAAAGTTAAGGGATAAATCGGGAATATTTATCGGTGCGAGAATGGGCAGGCCAGAAAAAGCGAAAATAAGAAAGCTTGATGGTGAGCCACATACATTGTTTCCAATAGGTAAAGAAGGTGGCAAATTGAGGTCTTTCCAAAATGCGATAGAAAATGGTGTTGTTGAAGCAGAATTTCCAACTTTTTTCTGCGAAATATGCAAAAAAAATACTGTTTTGGGTGTATGTGAGCAATGTGACACCAAAACTAAGAAAATAGGTTATTGTAATTCATGTGGCTTAATTGAAGGTACAAAATGTAAGCATGGTGAATTCATGCAGTATAAGATGCAGATTATCGATATTAATCATTACTTCAAAAACATATTAAAAAAACTTAACATGCAACAATACCCAGATTTAATAAAAGGAGTTAGGGGAACTTCAAACAAAAATCATATCCCTGAACATTTTGCAAAAGGCATTATAAGAGCAAAATATGAAGTGCATGTCAACAGAGATGGTACTGTAAGGTATGATATGACTCAGTTGCCTATAACACATTTCAAATCAAAAGAGATTGGAACTCCTATAGAAGAATTAAAAAATTTAGGTTATGAAAAAGATATTAATGATGTAGAATTGACAAACCCAGAACAAATTCTTGAGCTGAAACCACAAGATATAATACTTCCAAAATGTGAAGATGCACCTGAGCTAGGCGCTGATAAGGTACTCTACAATGTGAGCTTGTTTATCGATGAACTTTTAGTTTTATTATACAATCTTAAAAAATTTTATAATCTAAAATCAGAAAAAGACCTTATCGGCCAATTGGTTGTGGCATTGGCACCACATACGTCAGCTGGCATTATTGGTAGAATAATAGGATTTTCAAAGACACAAGCATTTTATGCCCATCCATTGTTTCATGCTGCTACTCGTAGAGATTGTGATGGAGATGAGGCATCTGTTACACTTTTAATGGATGTATTGCTTAACTTCTCAAGACAGTTTCTACCAGATTCAAGAGGCTCTACACAAGATACACCTTTAGTTCTAACTTCTATAATAAACCCAAGTGAGGTAGATGATATGGTTTTTGACTTAGAT
>CAZSIU010000144.1:0-2826 GCA_964607225.1 uncultured Methanosarcinales archaeon
TTTATATACCAAATAATTAAAAGTGAATTCTATGAAAGCGAAATACCAAGAAGGAGTTTTTAAGCCTTTAGAGAAGATAAAGGACATAAAGGAAGGCGAAGTGGTAGAGATATTTATAGAGCGTAATGAGTGGAATAAACTTGCTATGTCAAGTCCTTCATTCAAATTTCTTAATAACGAACCTGATATTTATACTAAATCTGATATCATTGAACGCGAATGAAGAGAGGAGATATTGTTCTTGTTAGGTATCCTTTTACTGATTTATCAAGCGAAAAGCTTAGACCAGCGCTTGTACTTTTAGCTGAAGATGAAGAGGGGGATTTTTTGTTAGCATTTATAACAAGTGCAGTAATAAGAAAAAGCCCATTCGATATAACACTACAAAAAGGTAAAACAGGATTGCATAAAGACTCTACTTTAAGGCTTAAGAAAATTATGACAGTTCATAAATCACTAATTTTAGGAAAGATAGGTAATTTATCTGAGGAACAATTGAATCTTATTGAAAATACATTGCGCAAAATGCTTAATATATAACAAAAGTGATTTAACCCAAACCTTTAAATCCATAAACACATTTTTCTATAATTATGCCAAACATTCACTTTATAACCCAAGGCTGTAGCAGCAATTTAAGGGAATCAGAAATAATGATGGGTTTATTAGAAAATTCTGGTTATAACATTATTAATGACGAAAATAATTCTGATGTTAATGTTGTTAATATATGCACTGTTAAAGGTGACACGACAGCGTTAAGAGAGGTAAGAAGATTAAAGAAACAATTTCCAGAGAAAAAATTAATAATTGCTGGGTGCATAACTGAAAGCATTGTTCCAAAAGTCAAAAATATTGATGAAAGCATTAGTTTTGTTAACACCCATAATTTTGGAAGAATATCAACTGTTGTCGAAAATTCAGTGAATGGAACTGTTTTAGAGTTATTGGATAAAAAATATGAATTAAAAGTTAATTTGCCTTCTGTTAGAAAAAATCCAATTGTTGGAATTGTTCCCATACTTAATGGATGCAATTATTTTTGTACTTTCTGCTCAACAAAATTAGTAAAAGGAAGATTATTTTCATATCCAATGGATGCTATAAGGCAAGATGTAAAAGAACATTTAAAATCTGGTTGTAAAGAAATCTGGATTACATCAAACGACACAGGCGCTTACATGGTAGAACAAGGCGGAAAACAAAAATTGGTCGAATTACTTGAACAAATATTGTCAGTACCAATTGATTTCAAATTAAGGTTGGGAATGATGAATCCTGGAAATACAATTATGATTTTAAATGATTTGATTCAAATATACAAGCACCCAAAAATGTTTAAGTTTTTACACATTCCATTGCAGTCAGGCAACAATGAAATATTAAAATTAATGAACAGAAAGTATACAGTTGAAGATTTTGTTAATGTTGCTGAAGCATTTAGAAGAGAAATTCCTGAAATTACAATTTCAACTGATATTATTGCTGGCTTTCCTTTCGAAACAGAACAGCAGTTTGAAGACTCATTAAATATCATCAAAGAAATAAAGCCAGATGTCTTGAATTTATCAAGGTATGCTGCGAGAGAAGGAACAATTGCAGCAAAGATGAAGCAGCTGTCAACTAACACATTAAAGCAAAGGTCAAGAATAATGACAAATAAGTTTAGAGAGATTGCACTTGAAAACAACAAAAAATGGCTTAATTGGCGGGGTAAGATTTTAATAGATGAAAAAGGTACCAATGACTCGTGGATAGGAAGGAACTATTGCTACAAGCCTGTTGTTGTGAAAGGCGATTTTAGGTTAGGAGATGAAATTGAAGTTAAAATTACTGATATAACAAGCTTTGATTTGAGGGGAGAATGGCTTTAGAAAATGAAGTTATAGAGGATAGAGAAATAATAGATAATATAGAATCAACTTTAAATAGATGGATACAAGAATATAAGAGTAAGCAAGAACAACCAAGAAACCATACACTAATATTTTTACTTGATATGTACACAACCTACAAAGAAATTAAAGCTGGTCGGAAGCAAAAATTGACTAAGATGATTCTAAATATTCACAAAGATGCATTGGAAGATTTTCGATATGCTCGTCAATTTTATCATATGAGGACGGAGTACCCTAGTGTATTGCCAGCTCTCCAAGACGCACATGATAATAATTGGCAATATTATCAAAATATGTTGCAAATAAGAAGGGAACAAAGGCAACAAAAATTGAGAAGGATCACTTAATTAACTTCACTTTATCCCAAAACTCTTATTTGTCATTGCTATTGATTTTTGCGCATCCTTAAAGCCCATCATTGCTCTTATGCAATCAATGTTTTCTGGTATTACATTTGATTCTTGATGTATTGCCTGCATGTAAAGAAGCTTGTTGTAAGCATTTGAGATTACTCCAATTGCTTCCTGCCAAACACAGATTTCAGGCATATCCCCCCTTAATCTTCCAATATCTCTTGCAAATTCCATTATTTCAGCAGTTGACCTTAGATGCTCAGCATTCCTTACAATCCTTATCCTTGTAGAATTATTGAATAGCTCTATTACATCATCAACATTTGCTTTTTTCTTTAAATCAGCAGTAACTGTGTGGATATGCATAAGCGTAGATGGAACGCTTAATGCAGTTGTAAAAATCTCAATATTATGCAAAACAGTTTGAACATCAGGACCATGATGGCTTGGCATTTCCAAAACAGGAACAATTGCATTTATAGGCCCATGATAAATGTCCCATGGATCTGCTCCTCTTCTAATCATTGTTGCATGCACACTTGAAATTCCATATTTTTGGTTGACAGCATGCAAGG
>CAZSIU010000145.1:0-2812 GCA_964607225.1 uncultured Methanosarcinales archaeon
CTGCAATAACGAGTTAAAAACCAAAAGTTATTTATATATGGAATTTAAGGATTAAGATTATTAGTTTAAGAAGATAAAAAAGAGGGCTTAATGAAACAAAATTTTGCTCAAATTTTAGTGATTTCAATAATTATGATAATTTTCTTAATAGGCTGCTCTTCTAAAGATGTATCTGCCCCATCTTCTGCCGGAAAATCAGGAATCACAAGGGAAGTGGAGCTTGAGGTTTGCGCTGGCATGCCGCAGGTTGGCGAAGCCCCTCTTGACGCTTATTGCTATATAGGGCTTGCAGCTAAATACAAGGATACTTCAATATGCCAGAAAATGACTTCTGATGTAAGGAGAGGCTGTTATGGGATTATAGCGCAGGCGTCAAACAACGCGGCTGTTTGCGAAGAGGCAGGCACTTATAAGGATAATTGCTATGCAGAATATGCAAGAAATGCAAAAGACGTTTCAGCTTGCGAAAAGGTAGCCGATGTGAACCAAAAAGACAGCTGTTATATGGATGCTGCAAACAGGCTGGCTGATGCATCCTTCTGTGAAAAAATGAAGATTGTACCATCTAAGGACAATTGCTACCAAAATATGGCAATGCGCCTGCAGGACAAGGCATTTTGCGATAAAATTACTGCACAAAATATCAAGGACAGCTGCACTGAAGAAATTGGAAGAGTTTATGGAAGATAAACAAGAGGCGCAAAATCACAGAAGCAAAAGACAAAACTAATTACGGAATTCTCGGGATAGTTGCCATTGTTGCTGTTGTTGGGCTAATTATTCTGTTTATGGGAAGTAGCCAAGATAGTGAAGGTGTAACTGGATTTGTTTCATTTTTTTCAAAGCAGGATTGTTTTACATCAAAAGAACGCCCTTGTTATAACTCAATCAGTGAAGATAAAGGTTTTGTACGCTTAAATAGGCAAGAAGGAGAAAAGGCTTTCCAAAATTGCATGAAGGAAGATAGAGGCGGTATTTGGTATTCTTATCCTACTTATAATTGTTTGAACAAAGGCTACTATGAACCTGCAAATCATTGCGAGACTATAAAACGCGTTGCTGGAGGAGCAGAGGTTCATCGTGGCTATATAATCAATTTTACTGGCATATGTATGGGTGATTTAAGCATCCCATCAACTTCAGGCGGTGGTGCGCTGGAGGACAACTCCGACACACGCATTCAAGTTTTAACTCCTAATGGCGGTGAAACTTTTACAATAGGACGGGACGGAAATTTACCTAACCTTATAATGTGGGCAGGAGATAAGCCATCAAAAGTGGCACTTGTAACTGCAGATGCGACAAGTAATAATGATCCGACAAATTCTATTGTGGGATGGATTGCTAAATATGAATATCCGTACATGAACGTGATTAATTGGGATGCACAATCTATATATGATGATACATTTACCATACCTAAATCTGTCAATCCTGGAAAATATAAGATTCTTGTTGTTGAAGCAGATGAAAAAGGAAGGATAGTGCTTTGGGACAAGAAATCAAATAAGCTGGGAAATTTTGATGTAAGTGATCAAGCATTTAGTATACTTCCCCATAGAGAGCTAACGGTTGTATACCCAAAAGGAAGAGAAATATTCAAGTACGGAGAGACAATCAACATTACATTTAATGCAGTACGGCTTGACAATAATTTAGTAACTGTTCGGGTCATCAAAAGAACAGGTGGGTGGTTGTACCTTGGACCACTTTCTGCTGATACTGGAACTTATAGTGTGCAATGGGCTATTCCATCTGGACCATTCACTATCCCATCTCAATCAAATAATGATTATTACGTACAAGTTTATACCGATATATCAAGTATGCCTCTATCTCAGGTGAGGTATAACATGGGTGATGAGAGCAGGGACTTTAGTATTGTAGCTCCATAATCAGTAGAAACATTCTATTTTAAAAATGGTTAAAATCAAAATAAAACCTAATATCATCTTTACATTATTTTTGTTGGTATTTTTATTAATTGCATTTTTATCAATCGGATGTACAAAATCTTCTTCTCCAGAAGCTCTTATTAAGGCTGTATTAGACAGTGCTATAAAAAAAGATTACAGCAAGACTTTTACGTATTTTATCGATATTAACGGCAACTCTATTTCAGAACAGTCGAAGCAGGGATTTAAAGATTCTCTCGGACCATCTCCAATGAGCTATAGGATAAAAGAAGTTACAGGCGTTAGTTTTCAAGAACCGATAAAAGAGAGCGAAAGAGGTTTTGTGGAAGACTTAAAGAAATTTGAAGATGTTAAACTTATTTTCTTTACTGTAACCGGAGAGAATCAGCAAACTGAGGAAAAAATGTATTATGCAGTTAAATATCAGGGCAAGTGGAAGATTTTACTTGGCTGAATTGGAGATAATAATATGGTAAAATCAAAAATTGTTATTATATCAGCATTTTTTGTAGTGATTTTAATCTTCTTAACTAGTTGCGCTGGGTTAAAAGAAAAAAAAGAGATGCTAACCACATGCGAAAAAATAACTGATGCGAGAATTAAAAACACATGCCTTGCCATAGCTGAAAAAGATACTGCGCCGTGTGATGAAATTAGTGACAATCGCGAAAATGCTGATGAAAAAGACTTCTGCTATATGGCTGTAGCACTTAAAACAAAACAATCATCAATATGCGAAAAACTTTCTACCACATCTACATCAGGGCCATTGCCTTATACTTCTAAATTCACCTGCAAAGCACTAGTAGAAAATAGTTCAGCAGGCTGTGATGAAGCCTTGCAAAAAGAGTTCTATGGGAAGGATTGCTATGTTAGATTAGCTGAGCTAACAAAAA
>CAZSIU010000146.1:0-2780 GCA_964607225.1 uncultured Methanosarcinales archaeon
ACTCTTTGACCTTCAGATAAAGTGATGGTTTTCCCGTCTTTTTCTGCCCTGAATTCTAAAGGCAATGCTGCTAGCTCTTTTCTTTTATCTATCGCAACTGTTTTTACTAAACCAAGTCTTATTGCATTTGGAAGCTCAAAATTAGTGATAACATGAGGAAAGAAATGCCTCGTTCTTTTTTGTCCAGAACCAGTAACTGTGTAAGGTGTTGCGGAGAAGTCAACTTGGATAAATTTAGTTTCCTTTTCTCCCATTATTGCCAAGAGTGCTTCCTGCCATTTTTTCTCCAATATTTCTTCCGCCTTTTTCCATTCCCCCAAATGGTGAGCTTCATCATTGAATACTAAAATGTCTGGAAGTTTTGAAAGATACTCAATTTCTTTCCCTCTTAAATATTCACTGTCCAACTGCTCTAAAGAGTGGCCTGTTGTCGTTCCAGGTGTTATTGGAAGCAATCTTTTTACTGTCTGCGAAGGATTGTCTAAAGCGGTTCCTGTTTCCCCCTCATTTTCTTCTCCTGCCAACAAATGCCAGTTTGTAATTGCAATTAACCCCTCTCCTGTGACTTTTCTTCCTATTTCGTTTTTTTGCGCCACGCTACTTTGAATAAAACCCAAGATTTCCTCTTTGTACGCCTGTGGAATAAACACTGGTTCAAATTTTTTGAAGTCAGAATCATCAAAATTTCTCGTCCCATCTTCTCTCCTTTTTCCTAAATAAGCATCAAGCAACCTTTCATATACAATTATTCCCGGGGCTACTAACAGAAAGTTTTTGGTGAACAATCCGGAAGGGTTTTCTTCGTATTTTGCATTGAGGTATTGCCAGATTAGCAAAGCGGAGAGAACCCATGTCTTTCCTGTTCCTGTCGCCATCTTTATGCAGTATTTTGGATGCTCATACTTGTCTTTTTTCAAGTCCAGTAAGTCCATTTCTGTAAGCAATTCTGGGTATATTGACATGTACAAATCATGAACACTCTTTACTTTGAGAATTTCATGAGCATAAATAGCATTTAAGATTGCCTGCCATTGTCCTTCATGAAAGTTGAAATTCCGCAAATCTGCAAAATTGCCTTCAGGGTCCCAGAATTTTAGCAGGTCTTTGGTTATTGGAGAAACCTTTTCTATAAAACTTCCTTCCCGCCATTCCTTGTTAGCCATTTTGGTTATGAGTTCGGCTAATCTCAGTGGCACTGTTCCTGTTCCTATAGCTTGTGCCTGAACCATTATTTGACCTCTTTGACAACAGCACTCTCAAAGCCAAAGACATCAACAGCCTTGATGCAGACTTTTCTCTTGCCTTTAATCTTCGGAACAACTATCTTTGCCTTTCTCTTTATTCTCAAATCTTCGTTGTTTTCTCTATATTCCTGCCACTTGCTTCTGAACGTTTCCCCATCATAATCCGGGTCAATGCTCCAATATTCAACTAAACTTAATGGGTCTTTTGCTACGACCTTTTCCAGCTCCTCTTTGTTCTTTTCATCCAATGGCAAAGCATCTGGAGAAAGCAGAACATAATTATTTAGTTCGATGTTTAGTTCATCTTCGTTTTTGTTTTCAGTTTTCTTTATTGGTTTGACTGTTAAGTACTGCAACGAGGAAAATCTTATCTTTCCAGATTTTATCAACTGTTCATAGCTTGCTTTTGTTTTTAGTCTGTCCAATAAGTCTGGAGGAATAACCAACACTTCTAATTTATCGTCTTTCAAACTTTCTATTATCCTTCCAATGTCCGCAACAAAATTCCAACCAAGAACGACAACTTTATCCCATCCGCCCATGAATGAGGCCCTTAGTTCCTGAGCTTTTTTCAGTGTTGCATAACCAGTCATTTTTGCAGGAGAATCAACAAACACAAGAGTCTTCGACTGTTTTATGTAACCAAGATTGTTTGGTATTCCATCCTGAGCAGGAAAAGGCAATGCTCCATAAAGATTGACAACGACATGTGCCAAATCTGCCAAGTCTTGAATGCAGATTGCTCAAACTGTTCTTTCTGGTAATCTCCGATTGACTGGTATAAGAAAGGTTTTGCATCATAATCAATTAACCTCTTTCTCATAATCATGCAGGCAGGCTTCCCCAAATCCGACATAATCCATTTTCTACCCGATTTTTCTGCAACTGCACCTGTTGTGCCTGAGCCAGAGAAGAAGTCTGCCACAATTCCCTTTTCTGTACAAGAAGATTCTATCATTCTTTTCAATAGGGACTCCGGTTTTTGAGTATCATAATCTACTCTCTCTCTGGCTACAGGATTCAGTGGAATTATATCATGCCATATATCTGAAATTGGCGCACCTTTATTTTCGTCTAAGTAACTTCTCTTTGAAGGGGTACCATTTGAAGTTAATTCAACTATTCCTTTAGCAGTGTATTCATCTATTACTTTTTGTGTTGGCCACATTCTACCTTTCGGGGGTTCAATCAATTTACCAAAAAATAATCTTGCTACGCCTTGCCCAGGAGCATGTAACGGAACAAGCATGTATTTCCTACCGTTTTTACCAATTTTGTTAAAACGAACTAAATACTCCTCTTTGTGTTCTGTATAAGTTGCCTTAAAAAAATAATTATCAGAACTTTTTGTATAAAACAATAACATATCATGAACTTTCCCATAAAATCTAGCATCGGAATGAGCAGCCCTAGTTCTTTGCCAGATTATTTGATTCCTAAAATTCCCCTTCCCAAAAATCTCATCCATTATGACTTTAATGTAATGCCCGACATGCCAGTCAATGTGAACATAAATTGAGCCTTGCTCAGAAAGCA
>CAZSIU010000147.1:0-2767 GCA_964607225.1 uncultured Methanosarcinales archaeon
GCGCTTGCAACTGATATTGCACAGCCTCTTGGATAAACTTTTATATCAACAATTTTTTTATTCTCATCAATGAGCAAAAACATATCAATCTCATCTCCGCAAAGAGGATTGTATTCATGATGATGGACAGTAGCGTTTTCTATTTTGCCAAAATTTCTTGGACTCTTGTAATGATCCAAGATGTTCTCCTGATACATCATCTCTATCATGTCCATTTTTAATCAACTTATTTGTATTATTTTATTATTTTTTCAATCCGCGACTTCGTCGCAAACTTTTGTGCTCGGCTTTCGTCTTCTGCCAGTCGAATGCGAGTGAACTCATTTCACTCGCTCACAACTCACACTCAAGCCTCGCCAATTTATTCATTATTATTGAATAAATCGAGGCGAAATTTTAATGGCAGGCAAAATTTCGCCGAGTGTAACTTTTGTCGCGAAGCGACGGATTGAATTGTTTATTTGTAATCTGGTTATATTATTTTATTTAAACCCCAAAAACCTTTTTTACTTTATGTATTGCATTGATGAAAGTATCAATCTCCTGCTCTGTGTTGTATAAGTAAAAGCTTGCTCTTGCTGTTGCTGTAATCCCTAAAACACTCATCAATGGCATGCAGCAATGATGTCCTGCCCTTATCGCAACACCTTCACTATCAAGTATTTGTGAAACATCATGGGCATGAACACCATGAACATTAAAGGCAACAACAGAGCCTCTTTCCTTTGGGCCATAAATTGTAATGCCCTCAATCTCCTTTAGCCTTTCAATTGAGTAATCAACAAGCTCTTTGTCTCTTTCATTGATTTGTTTCATTCCAACTTTGTTTAAATAATCTATAGCAACTCCTAAGCCAATTCCCTCTATAATATTAGGAGTGCCAGCTTCAAATTTCCAAGGCAGTTCATTAAATTCTGTGTCATCAAACCTTACCTCTCTTATCATTTCTCCTCCATATAAAAATGGTTGCATATTCTCAAGCAGTTCTTTCTTGCCGTATAAAACTCCTACTCCAGTTGGGCCAAGCATTTTATGCCCTGAAAATGCATAAAAATCAGCATCTAGCTTTTTAACATCAATTGACATATGTGGAGCAGCTTGTGCACCATCAACAACCATTAAAGCATCATTTTCATGTGCTATTTTTGTGATATCTTCAATTGGATTTATTGTTCCAAGCACATTAGAAACATGGGTTAATGAAACAATCTTTGTCTTTTTTGTTATGTTTTCTTTTATGCTTTCTTCATCAAGCTTTCTTTCCTCATCTATTTTTATGAACTTTAATTTTAAGCCTCTTAATTTTGCTTGCTGTTGCCATGTGACAAAGTTGCTGTGATGCTCCATCTGTGAAATCACAATTTCATCATCTTTATTTAATCCAGCAGTCAATGAATAAGCAACAAGATTCAAAGATTCTGTTGTGTTTTTTGTCAAAACAATATTTTGGTAGGAGTCAGCATTTATAAAATCAGCAATCTTTTCATGCGCTTCCACAAATTTTGCAGTTGCCTCCTCGCCAAGCTGGTGAATGCTTCTATGGACATTCGCATTATAGTTCTTGTAGTAAAAGTCAATTGCATCAATCACTTGCATTGGCTTTTGTGATGTTGCTGCATTGTCAAAATAAACTAATGGCTTGCCATGAACTTTCCTCTGCAAAATAGGAAAATCTTTTCTTATCTGTTCAACGTCCAATGATTTTGTTTGTGTTTGCTGCATTTTATTAATTTTTAATTAAACCCCTTATCTTCTCCTTTAATTCTTCTGATGGTATTTTTTGTATAACAGGCTCGAAAAATCCTTCAACAATCAATTTCTCTGCTTCTTCTCTGGACAAGCCTCTTGACATTAAATAAAACATATGCTCTTCGTCAATCTGTCCAACTGTAGCACCATGCGATGCTTTTACATCATTTGCATCAATTTTCAAGCTTGGAATGCTGTTTGCTAATGTTTTTTCGCCAAGCTTTAAAATGTGATTTTCAAGATAAGAGTATGTTTTTTGTGCTTCTTTTTCTATCTTTATCAATCCCCTATAAACAGATGAAGATTCATCTTTTAATATGCCATCAACAACAACATTATTTGTTGTTTGAACAGTATTATGGTACATGTTTGTTGTGAAATCAATATGCTCTTTGCCTCTGCCTAAAAACACGCCAATATTGTTGCATTGCGAGCCTTGTCCATTAAACAAAGTATCAATTTTTAATCTGTTTAGCTTGCCTCCAAAACAGCCAGAAATCCAGTTTATTGAAGCATCTCTTTCAACAGTTCCAACAATATTGGTGAAATTATAGACATTTTTTGTCCAAGTATTTAAATGATAGAAATTTATTTTTGAATTTGGATTTGCAAAAACCTCTGTAACACAAGCATTAAGCTGTTCTTTATTTATTTCTTTGTTTGAATATTCTTCGATAAAGCTGATTTTACTATTAGATTCAACAATAATTATATTGTGTAATACACTATTCTGTACATCAAAATTAAAATTAACTCTTATTGGCTCTTCCAATTCAATATTTTTTGGAACATATAAGAAAATACCATTGGTAAAATGAGCAGCGCTTAAAGCAACAAATTTGTCTTTATCAATTTTTGTGTTCTTAAAGAAATATTGTTGTGCAATAGGATATTTCTCAAATGCAGTATTTATATCTGTTAAAATAATTCCTTTCCCAATCAAATCTTCGCTTAATGATGTTACAAAAATTTTTGTTTTTGGATTTGTTAAATCAAAATCCTCAATTTTTAATTTTTC
>CAZSIU010000148.1:0-2724 GCA_964607225.1 uncultured Methanosarcinales archaeon
CAAAAGCTTGCTTTCTTTTTGAAATCGTCAGGACCAAATATTAAGGTGTAGTTATTAGTTTTGTAAAAATTCAAATTGTTTGAGCACGTTGCACAGACTTTTTCATGTTCTTTAAGCTTCTTCTTTATTTTTTCCTCCAATAGTTTTTTTAATGTAATTGCTCCACTATCCAAATCATTTTTAAATCGCATTAATTCATTATAATCCAATATGTCAATTACATCTTCAAAGCGCCTGCTCATTAAACTCACCTCATTTTCAATTAAATTTTTAATTTTTCAATTCAATCCGCGACTTCGTCGCAATATTTTGAGCTCGGCTCGCTGTTTTGCCACATCGCTCGCCTCGCCTATACATTCATTACACAATCACAACGGTTTACTTTCATTACTTTTGCTGACAAAAGTCGTTGCGTGATTGTTGATTTTATTTTGAATGAAATTGTTAAACGACTTTTATTTACCCTAATCTTTTATCCAAGCCTTTTTTATCACCTCCTCTTTCCTCAAACTTAATGTACCATTTGTTTGCTTCTTCGTCATAACCGAAAACCACATAGTACTTTTTATTCTTGTTAAGCATCATAAGAAGAGGCATTGGTATAGTAGTTTCAAAGCTAGAACCTCGCTTGTAAAGTTTTCTCCTGAAGTCCACCATTTTACTTATTTTTATACTTAAAAATTTACTTATTTATAAGTTTTGCTATTTAAAATTGTTTTAGACAGAAGAAATTTACTTATTTTATTACTTATTTAAATACTTATTTAGTATGCTAATGTTTAAAAACGAATAACAATTTCTTACAAATTATGAGTGTGCCAGATTATATAAAACATATAATTCAAGAGAATCAATACTCTATTTTGTTTAGCCAAACTAGGTCAAATGAAAGTGTACCAAAAACCTCATCCATACATCTAAGACAAAATGGTAGAACATTATGTACAATTCTATATGAGTTTGAAACAGATTCAGTTTGTACTGAAATGATAGACACCAGTACTATAGATCAAGCTTTTTTAGGGTACTTCAAATCTATTTTAGAGGCAGTAGGAAGGCAAATTTGGTTAAGTAAAATCGAAAGTATGGTAGTTTATCCAGAGCCATTAGAAGAGCTTTTTCAGTTAGGAAGGAAATACTTTTAATAATTAATTTTTTAAACTAACTTTTAATTCTTTGTATAATGAACATCGCAATCATCGCTTCTTCCGAAGATCCTGCAGGAGTTAATATTAGAAATAACTTGATCGAATTATTTGATTTTGAAAAAACTGATGAAAAATTTGATAATAATGATGTTTTTCAATATAATATAAAAAATAAAACAATAAAATTGTATTTAATCAATAATGATTTAATCTTTTCTGAAAATATCGATAAAAAAATTAATGCAGATATTTTTATTTTTGCTTCAAAGCATAGAAGCAAAGAAAATACACCAAGCTTTGCGGTGCATGCAATTGGCAACTGGAGCAATGCAGATTTTGGCGGTGAAGAAAGAAAACTTTGTTTTAGCTCTGCAGTTTTATTGAAAGATTTGTTTATTGAATTAAATGAAAATGGAAAAAATTTAGGCTTTGAATTAACTATGGAAGCAACTCATCATGGCCCTTACTTGGAGAAGCCAGCTGTTTTTGTTGAGATTGGAAGTACTAAAAAGGAGTGGAATTATAAAGAAAATGGACAAATAATTGCAAGGACAATAATTAATGCACTAAATAATAAAAATAAAAATTATGAAATCGCAATTGGCATTGGAGGTCCACACTATTGTTCGAACTTCAACAAAGTTGTTTTAAGAACAGATATTGCATTTTCTCATATTTGCCCAAAATATCATTTGAGTAAATTAAATGAAGAACTAATAAAACAATCAATTCAAAAAACTGTTGAAAAGGTTGATTTTATTGTTCTGGACTGGAAAGGTTTAGGGACAGAAAAGCAAAGGATTGTTGAAACGCTAAAAAATATGAATTTAGAAGTTAAAAGAACAGATCAAATTCTTGGCTAATTACTTCTTCTTCTCTTCCTTTTTTGGAGTTTCTTTCTTTGCTTCGGCTGTTTCTGCTGCTGGCTTTGCTTCAGCTGTTGCTGCAGCTGCTGCACCTTCAATTGGCAACAATTCCTTAATCATATCATCTGGGATGCCAGCTGCAACAAGCTTTCCTTTTATTTCTCCTCTTGGTTTTCCAGCCATCTGAGTAATAATCTCTTTAGCAATCTTCTCAAACTCTGCTTTGCGCTTAGCAAGCTCTTCTGCAAGTCTTTTCTTCTCCTCTTCAAGTTTTGCAAGCTCCTCTGCTGTAAGCTCTGTCTTTTCGAGCCTTATCTCCTCGTCAAACAATCCCGCTTCAATATCTCTTAAGGTTTCTTTTGCCGGCTTGCCCTCAACAAGAATTCCCATTGACTGGCATGTTCCAATGACTTCCTTTACTTTTTCCTTGAGTGATTTTCCTAATGTCGCAGTTTCCTTCATCTTTGCAATTTTAATGACCTGCTCAATTAGAATGTCAGCAACCATTTCATGCTTTGCCTTGCCAGATCCTTTTTCAAGATTAGCTTCTTTCTTTATCAATCCGGAAGTTGGAGGAGTTCCAATAGTAATCTCAAATGTTTTTGTATCTGTATCTACTATTATTTTAACAGGTACCTGCATGCCTGCAAATGAGGAAGTTTTTTTGTTGATGTCGGAAACTACTTGGCCTATATTAACTCCTAGTGGCC
>CAZSIU010000149.1:0-2718 GCA_964607225.1 uncultured Methanosarcinales archaeon
TTGTATGAAAATACTGCTTAAACACGGGAAGAATCAATTTTGAGATGGGTTGTAACAAACACGTCATTCCGCTCTAATTCTAATCCCTCCGGGAAAACATCTTTTTCCCAGTCAATGGTCGGTTGAATTTTCGCTTGTGCGAGCATGTTTGTTAAAAGTTCGTCGGCAACTTGATGATCTCCTACTGGTTGGTCCCATGAACGTATGCGGAGTTCCCTTCTCGGGTAAGTGAGCACGGCTTTAGGTATATGACCATGTCCCGCTAAAAGTTTTTTGATAGAGTCGGCATCTCCCTCATTACACAGAATAAATGTATTCTCTATCGCTACCCGAGGAAGGCCTTCACGCATTTTTTCTATTTTTGGTTGAGAATTCCATTCAGAATATTTTTTTGGTCTTATATAAGGTCTCGGAACCAATTGTGCTTCGTATCGAGAAGCATCATAAGGTACCGCTAATTGTGTTTGTTCGTTCAAAATTGCTTCAGGAGCAACAAGAAATCCAATAAAATGACGTTCGTCTCCTGTGAGTACTTGAACGTGATTCATATTAAACGATATTCCCTCCTGCATTTCACTTTTCCAACCGCGATCTTTTATTAAAGATACTTCTGCTGTACTTAAAAGATTACCGGATTTGATACACTGAACAGTGCTGTCTATATTGGTCGTATGCAACAATATGTTACCACTCGGCAAACTTTCTTTTAATAATACCGTTTGTTCGGGTGTTAGTTTTTCTCGTTCTAATGGGATTGTATGTTGATCAAGATTTGACTTTGCGTTCTCATCAACTTCTACACCCGCAAGAGCACGCTCCAGCTTTTGCTTTATTTTTGCTTCTTGTTCTTTTCGAACTTCTCGCAGTATATCCACATATATTTTTTTAAGTTCTGGATGCGCGTGTTCATAGTATCCTAAAACTGCATATGCACTATCTCCTTCGCCAAGCGACTTTTGCGTTTCAATAGATAGTCCCTCCTCGTGCTTGATAGTACCAAACATATCTCTCAGCTGTCCGAGTTTCTCTTTATCAACTTTATCAAGCCAGTCATGCTGATGATATGCTTGATACTCAAAAACATAGTCGGCTACATCTCTAACTTGCGCAAGAAGCTCGTTTGGTCGTTTTGCGATATCCCGCGCTCTCTCAACATCTTCTGGCTGCTCTTGAGGTTCGAAATTTTGAAATGATTCTTTCCCCATATATTCTATATTATTTTAGTAATTCATCGACCGAAACATCAAGAGCACTTGCTAATTTTTCCAAAACAGCAAGAGTTACGTTTTTCTTGCCGTTCTCGACCGCGCTAATATAACCTCTGTCCATATCTAACTTCCGACAAATATCGCCCTGCGACATTTTCTTTTTGGTTCGTATGAACTTGATGTTTTGGCCTAATTTTTTGGAAGTTTTCAACATAAGACCTGTATACAATAACAGTTATTGCACTTCCAAACAATATTGTTCTATAATGCAATAGATGAGTAGCGGATTTCTACTCATTGGTGGTGCATCCGCAAAATTGGAAAAATGAATCTCCCAAGCGAGGGCGCGGCGGAAGGGGGGTTCAAGGGGGGAATTCCGCCGCGCCCGAGCGTTCCGCCGAGCGTAGCGAGGCGGTTCAGTTCCGTTCAAAATGGGTTCGTGCAAAGTTTAGAATTGAGGACATGATAAGACTTTCGCGATTTTTGGGAGAAGTTGCCTCGCCGCTTCGCGGCTCGGCTTGACGGCTTTGCGCAAGGCGCAAAGCCAAAAAATCCCACGGCGCGGAAAACGAAAAGGAAGCGGATAAGGAATATCTAAAATCAATAATTTAAGAAATTATGCTCAAACCAAAATATTTTCTCTACGTTCGCAAGAGCACCGAAGATGATGACCACCAAATTATGTCCATTGAGGCGCAACTTTTTGAATTGCGAGAATATGCGCGTAGAGAAAATCTTGAAATTGTCCGCGAATTTCAAGAAGCGAAAAGCGCAAAGACACCGGGGCGAGAAAAATTTTCCGAAATGATGGATGAGATAGAAAAGAGCGAGGGCGTAGGCATCCTCGCTTGGCATCCAGACAGGTTAGCGCGGAATAGTGTTGATGGCGGAAAAGTTATTTATCTCGTAGATACCAACAAAATCATTTCTTTGCGCTTTCCGCAGTTTTGGTTTGAGCCAACTCCGCAAGGGAAGTTCATGTTGCAAGTGGCGTTCGGTCAATCCAAATATTTTTCTGATAACTTGGTTGAAAATATCAATCGCGGTATCCGCCAAAAACTCCGCCGTGGCGAATGGTTAACGCTCGCACCCTTTGGCTATGTGAATAATCCGAAAACACGGCAAATTGAACCGCACCCGACAAAATCTAAAATTGTCATTCGAGCGTTTAAGGAATTCGCCAAAGGAACGCACACGCTCAAAAGTATGTCGGAGTTTTTGGCAGAACTTGGCGTTGAAACAAAACACCGAACGCCACTTGCGAAATGTAGTATTCATCACTTGCTCACCAATCGCGCGTATCTCGGTTTTGTCGCGCACCATGGCGAATATCACGAGGGTACATTTCCTCCAATTCTTTCCCTCGCAACCTTTGAAGCCGTGCAGGAAGTATTGAAACGAAAAGCGAAACCTCGCAAATCCAAACAGAGACACAATTTCCCTTTTACCGGATTACTCACTTGCGGGGAGTGCGGCTCGGCGATCACCGCGCAATGGGCCAAAGGACATG
>CAZSIU010000150.1:0-2698 GCA_964607225.1 uncultured Methanosarcinales archaeon
AAATATTATTTCAGTACCATGGAGCAGAGCACAAAGCAATACATTGTTATGAAAACGATAAAGAGCTTAGAATCGAAAATATCCAAAAATTCACAACTTTGCATCCAAGATGTGGAACATCATTTTTATTGATAGTTTTTATTGTCAGTATTTTTGTTTTTTCATTATTGCCGTCAATAATTTTATTTCATTACCCAAATTTTTTAAATCTAAATGTTTGGTTTAGAAGAGGAATCTTGTTTCCAATAAGAATTCTTTTAATCCCTGCTATTGCAGGCATTTCATATGAAATATTAAAAGTTAGTGACAAGCATCAAAAAAATTTGTTGTTTAAATTAATTTCATTGCCAGGTTTAGCACTTCAAAAAATTACAACAAAAGAGCCAAATAATAAGCAAATAGAAGTTGCTGTATATTCTTTAAAAAAATTATTGATAATGGAAAATAAAAATAAAAAATAAAATTTATCTTCTTCTTTTCTTTCTTCCGCCACGAGCCATCTTTGCTGCTGATATGTCACCACGCTTATCTATAAAATACAAGTAGCCTCGCTTTTTCTTAACACCAACTTTTGCAACAACTTCTACTCTAGCTTTGCCTTTCTTTCTGCCGCCTCTTGACATCTTGGCTCTGGCTACATTTCCCTTTTTATCCACAAAATAAAGGTAGCCTGCTTGCTTTTTTACTCCCACTTTTGCTACTTTTTCTGCCATTTTTGTAACCTCCTCTATTTTTTATAGTTTTAAGACGATTTACACACCCCCGTCTTATGCACCGAATACAAAATTGAGCTTGTATTTAAATATTTCGTTTTTTACGTCGGTATCTCAATTTTTCTTATGGCTTTCTACAATATTTCTTATCCTGTCCAATTCCTGCTGTGGAGGTTTTTGAATATTTTCTCCAAGCCTCCAATATTTTTGAGCATGATAAACAAGCGGTTCTTTTCCAGGCGGATATAGTTCAGCAACTTCGCCAACAAAAGTTGTATGGTCGCCAAGTTTGATTTTCTTGACTAATTTGCATTCTGCATTCATTGCAGATCCTTCAACGAGCAATACATTAATTTTTTTTGCTTTGAAAAATTTAAAGCCAAGTTCTTTTAAGGCTTCAATTTTATTGTAGTTTTTTCCAGAGTAGCCACCAGAAATACTTGAAATTACATTTTGATCAGAAGCGCATAAGCTAACTCCGAATTCTTTTGTTTTTGCAATATTAGCATGTGTTGCATCTCTTGGGTTTATACAAACTGCAATCAAGCCAGGCTCATAAGAAACATGATGTGTCCATTCGCAAGCCATTATATCGTTGTCATAAGGCCCGTTGCTTGTAATTAAGCCAACATTAGTTACAAATTGATTAGACCTAGAATCACCCCAAGGTAAGTCCATAAAAAAAGCGAAATAGAAGTAATATTTAAATGTTTATAATTCATCAATCTTATTCAAATACTCCTTAACCCTTGCATTAATGCTTGGCAATACAATTTTTTCAATTTTCTCTTCAAAAATTTCAGTTAAGTTACTATACTCAGTTATTCTGTAAGCATTAAGCCTCTTTTCTACTAATAATGAATCTTTTAATCTTTTCAATTGTCTTCTTATGTTTGATGATGCTATTCCAAGCATTGGCAACTTTAACTTTTTTCTTTCTTCAATTACAAGATTGCAAATTTCATCACTTGTTAATTGCTTTTGCTCTTTTTTTGCTCTTATCAAAACATTAAGAACATCTACAACAATATCTCTTGAATCGCCAGGTTGTAATAAACCAATAGACAAGCAAAGTTTTCTTACAAGCTCTCTATCACTTAAGTTTGTTGGCCTTTCGTATCTTCTTAAAGTAATTTCAGTTAAAGGTATGTCTTTAGCTATTGTCTTTTGTTTTGCCATTATCAAAAACCCCGACATGCGAGTGAGCTCGTTTCACTCGCTCACAACTCACTGTTTTTTGGGAATGCTCGGAAATCGTAGATTTCCGACATTAAAAACTTTTAAGAATGAAGAAGTATTTATAAGTTTTGATTAATTATTTATGTTTAATAGTTAGAATTTCATCCTTATTCAATAAAGCCAAACCTGCCTTTTTGCTCATTATCTGCACTTCTATTATTTTTTGTGGATTTTCCAAATCAACCTTTGGCTTATCAACAACTTCTGTCAATTTAATTATCAATTCTGTTGAAGACATTTCAAAATGCCTTTTGTGCAAGTCCATCTTCCATTTTTCTGTTTTCTTAATGCTGTTCTGCAGCTTTTTTATTTCTTTCTGCAATGATTTAACATTTGCATTTATCCACTTCTCAATTGGAACCCAGTGGAATGTGTGCTCAAACATTCTCTTTTTGCTTTTTAATTTCTGCAAGCTTTTTACCAATTTTTTAGCATTTCCAACTCTAAGCTTAAAAACACCTTCAACATCAGATTTTAGGAATTTAGCTTTTTGCTTTATTGCTTTCAAAGCCTTTTCAATCTCTTCTTTTGCGCTTCCAGCATGGCTTGGTTCATGAGTTACAAGAAGATTTGCTTCAACCATTTTATTTAAAAGGGTTAAACTTTAGATGTATAAATAATTTTCTATAATCATACCTTCTCCAAAAATATCTCAAATTCCTTTCCTTTTACCTTTTCCTTGCTCACAAATGCATGCTTTTTGCTAGGCTCAAGCTCAGAAATTCTGAATTGTGAAGCGCCAACTT
>CAZSIU010000151.1:0-1398 GCA_964607225.1 uncultured Methanosarcinales archaeon
AGCTAATAAAATATAAAGCGGTTCTGCAACAATCATATTTTTATTCATTTCAAAATTTCTTTTCATATTATCTTTGTCAACAACCAAATTAGACATTATTCTATTTAACCTTACAACAGAAACATAAAATCCAGCTAATATTTCTGGGATAAAGCGCATTGACGCAGAATTTGTCAAATCTCTTTGATGCTCTGATACCTGGTCCATATATATTGTGATTATACGAGGCATAAATTCTTTCCACATGCTTTTTATATTTTCAAAATTAATTGGATTTCTTTTTTGTGGCATTGTGGATGAGCCAACTTGCTTTGCTTCAAATAGCTCACCTACCTCGCTAATTTCACTTCTCTGCAAATGTCTCATATCATCTGCTAAATTTGCAATAATTCCAAAAGAAGAGACTATGTTACTTAGAAAATCAATAAAAAATTCAGCTTCAACTATCTGGGTTGAGATTGGTGATGGTTTTAATCTCAATTCCTGCAAAACTTCCTCTTCAAATTTAATTGGGCTGTTAAGAAATAAAGAAGAAGCATTATAAGCACCAACTGCGCCAGCTATTTTGCCTCTTAAATTATTTGACGTTTTTTTTATTTTTAGAATTGATGAGCCTAGCCTGCTAACATATTGTGCAATTGCAAATCCAAAAGTGATTGGCTCTGCATGCTGCCCATGCGTTCTTCCAATCTGCAAAGTATCTTTTTCTCTTAATGCAAGGTTAATTAATGTAGATTCAAGATTTAATAATTCTTGTGCTAAAACATTATTTACAAATTCTTTATATCTTAATGCGTCAGCTGTTGCAATTATGTCATAACTTGTTGCAGTAAAATGCACGAAAGGCTTTGCTTCTTCACTAACTTTATTCCTTATGCAATTAGTCAATGCCCTTATATTATGCTTTATTCTGTCTTCCTCTGCATAAACTTGCTCTGGAGTAACTTGTTTGCATGCTTTCTCTATTTCGTCAGCAATATTTTTTGGACATATTTTATTATTTGCAAGCACTTTTACTAACGCAGACTCAACTTTTAGAGCATATTTTATAAAAGCTGCTTCAGAAAGATATGGTTGTAATTTTTCAAAGATTTTCTTGTTTCTTCCATAATATCTAAAATCAAGTGGGCTAATAGCGTCAAAAAGATTTATTTTCTCAGGCACTAAATATGGACCTTCGATATTTTTATCTATATTAACTAATTGAAGAATTTGTCTTGTAAGCTCATTTTCAAGGTTTAAGACAATAACCTTTCTATTCTTTTCATTGACTTCTTTTACAATGTTGTTCTTATTGAAAACCTTTATGCAAGCATGAGCCTTTGCAGGCGAGCATTTCACTCTTTCAGCTATTTCTCTTATGTGCAGTTTTTCTCTTGATAGAAGTTCAAGTATTTG
>CAZSIU010000151.1:1498-2693 GCA_964607225.1 uncultured Methanosarcinales archaeon
TCTGGAAAAGAACATTCGATAAGAAGAAAATCTGCATTTTTTGCAATTTGGGTTATTTCATTGCAATATTCTGTGTCGCCTGTGTAGACAAGTGACTTGCCTTTATTGATAATTCTGTAAATGACACTTTTTGTTGTTGTGCTGTGTTTTGTTGGATGTGTTTTTAATGTTGTATTTCCTATTTTTATTGCTGATTTATTAAGTTCGTTGATATTGATTTTGAAATAAAGTTTCGTTGGTTTTAGAATTTTATTTATTAAAATTTTACAATATCGCTTGAATCCTTTCGGCCCATATAAGTTTAATGCTCTTTTCCTCACTCCACCATAATTATTGCTCCATATTATTGCCCCTAAATCATTTATGTGGTCATTATGGAGATGCGTATAAAAAATATAATCTATATCAAACAAGTCAACTTTTAATTCCAATAGTCTTCTAATTGTGCCGGCACCGCTGTCAAACAATAATTTTTTTCTGTTAATTTCTAATAAGTAACCTGCGCAATTTCTATTTAAAATTGGAGCTGCAGTGCCACTACCTAGAATTGTAAGTTTCATTTTACATATTTTAAAAGCTCTTTATGCAATTTGCCATTTGAAATAAGGTATTTGTTTTGGTGCGGAGTCCATTTTCTGCCCTTTAAGTCAGTGATTTTTCCTCCAGCTTCTTCTACAATCAAAAATCCAGCTGCAATATCCCATTCATTGGTTGCTAAAATAACAAAACCATCGCATTTATCACAAGCAACGAGCAATAAATGGTATACAGCACTACCAAAATTTCTTACATCAATTGTTTTATGTATTAATTTTTCTAAAAAATCTGTTTTTTCTTTTCTGTTTGCATAAGAAAATTCAAACAAAATGAATGAATGCTCAAGGTTTTTTTTATTAGAGACTTTTATCCTTTTTCCATTAAGGAAAGCACCTTTATCTTTTTCTGCTACTGCTGTGATTTTTAAAATTGGGAAATAGAGTACGCCCAAAATTACATTATTTTTGTACTCTAATGCAATTGATGTTCCAAAAAATGGTATTTCATGTAAGAAATTATGTGTCCCATCAATTGGGTCTATAACCCATTTGTAATCTGACTTATTATCTTCAAATCCACTTTCCTCAGACAGAATGCTGTGTTTTGGAAAATATTTTTTTATTGTTTTTATAATTGCTTTATTTGATTCTAAATCAGC
>CAZSIU010000152.1:0-2683 GCA_964607225.1 uncultured Methanosarcinales archaeon
CTTATGGGCATCCAATGTACCTTGGCATTAAAGGAGCAAAGGAAATTTTAAGAGTGCTGAATAAGAAATTAGAATTAAATATAGATATTAACAAGCTTGATAAGGAAATCAAGGATATTGAAAGCGAGATTTTAAAGAAGACAGAGCAGCTAAGCGAGGTAACAAAGCAGATTGCATTGAAGAAGCTGCAGAAGAGGTTTGGAAGGGATGTGGATTATATTGGGTGAATATTTATATCTTTTTTAACAGAATTATTTTTAGCCACGCATTCTGGCTTGATACTGTTTAGCTCTTCCATAATCTGGCAATTTGGCGACTTGTCTTACGTTGTGAGTGGGTATGCCGTTGTCTTGTCCATACACCCGAGCAGCAAATTTTGATATTCTTTCTAAACTGTTTGGATTTAGACTTGATTTCTGGCTCAATCTCATAGCTTTATTGGGAACATACAATACTTGTCCTTCTCTAAATAATATGTGGCCACTCTCTGTTGAAAAATTTGTTTGAGTGGGTATACCCTTAGGTGAGTATAGTATATCTGAAATTCTGCCACCTGATCTTTGAAGAATTATATCGTTAGGATTGATTTTTGTTTGATAATTTTTCAAAACAAAATCAGCAACAATTTCCTGAATAATAATATCCTTGTCGTCTAAAACAATTGGATTAATTCCATCTGCCAAGGTTGTGCTTGGGACAAGATGCCTGCCATCATTTCCCCTAATTTCTTTGTACAGTTGCGTTGTTCTTTCGTCTAAATTCGGGTTCCAAATTGTTAAGTACACACCATCGGGGCTTATTTTGGGAGATAACCTTCCACCAACAAGAGATAAATAATCGGTTAAATCTACTTTTGACAATTCCTTTCCTGTTTTTTGATAAGGATCAAAGATCTGATAAGCTGTCCTTCCGCTTGGGCTTCTTTTTATTGCATAAGGGCTATCAATTGAAACTTGTTGACTAGGGACCTCAATTATCTTTACATCTCGGAAAGCAATACCCCCGGCTAAGAGTCCGACTGTGGCTGCTACTGCAGGAATAACAATATAAGGGATTGGTTCTAATCTTATTCTTTCAGTAATTGTTTTTGGTCTGGCTGTACGCGAACTCCCAATCTTAGCTGTTAAATCTCTCCAAGTTTCAGCCATATCAAAAATGCTTTTAATTCCAACTTCATTGATTAGTATTTCTAATCCAAGAGAAAAGTCTGGTGTATGCATTCTGGTTTGCTGAATTACTCTCCGAATTAATGCATCTCCTGCTTCAGCATCCCCAGCTTTTCTAGCAGCCGCATACTGAACAAGTACTTGATGTTGTTGTAATATTTTATTGCTATCCATAGCAGTACAATTCAACAATGATTAAGTTTATAAATCTTTCTATTTTTATTACTATATAGTAATTATTATTTATAAATAGAATAAATTTTCTATATTGAAAATAAACTACAACTTTTATTTAATAACCGAAAATTATTTAAACTAATGTGTCTAAATAGATACATATGTATCAAAAAGGAAACAATGAGCTAAAGATTTTAGCATTATATTTAGGAGATTACTTTAAACAATTTTATTTAAGGGAGATAAGTAAATTAACCAAGATACCGCTTAAAACAACTCATAGAGTAGTATCAAATCTTGAAAAAGATAGAATACTAAAAAGTATTGTAAGTGGAAAAAATAAGTACTTTAAGCTAAATCTTGATAAAATTCAAACTAAGCTTTACTTGCTTGAAGCCGAAATACATAAAACTGCATTATTTTTAGATAAGTACCCCTTGTTTAAGACGTTCCTAAAAGAACTTAATACTAGTAGCCTATTGGTAGTCTTTGGTAGCTTTGCCAAATTCAAAGCAGATAAAGATTCAGATTTAGACTTGCTAATAGTCTTAAGAGAAAAGGAAGAGTTGCCATTTCATTTATTAGGCTACAATCTACACAAAATTGAATTATTTGAAAAAGATTTTATAAAGGCTATGGAGAATAATGAAACTTTGATAAAAGAAATAGCAGAAAATCATACAATATTAAATAATCATTCATTTTATGTTAATGTTATGTGGAGTTTTTATGGAAGAAGATAAAATTAAATGGTGTTTTGGATTAAAGGATGGTCTAAAAATAGCAGAACCAAATGAAAGATTAGCAAAGTCCTATCTCGAAGAAGCCAAATCATCTTTAGCAAGGGCTGATAAAAACTTTCAAGACAGGGATTTACTTTGGACTACTGTTGTTATTTATTATGCAGAATATTATGCACTTTACTCATTTCTTCAGAAAATAGGTGTGAAATGTGAAAATCATTTTTGTTCTATTTTAGCGGTATCATTACTTTTAGGAGAAGATAAATTAAAAACAATAAATTTTCATAAAGATAAAAGAATTGATGCACAATACTATATGAAAGTTGGAAAAGAAGATGAAGTAAGGAAAATGCTTCAAGAAGCAAAACTATTTGTTTTAATGTTCGATGAAATTGTTACAAATTTAAATGAAGTAGAAGTTAATAATTATAGGTCTATTTTAAAAAAGTTAAGATAAAAGTAGCAAAACTCTACTGGTTAATCCGAAATATTTAAATAAAGCTTATTTTCTTGTTTCTTATCAAAAGGGTGGTAATTTTTGGATTTTAAAATTAAAAAAATCAAAGCAAGAGAAGTTCTAGATTCCAGAGGCAATCC
>CAZSIU010000153.1:0-2680 GCA_964607225.1 uncultured Methanosarcinales archaeon
ATTCGGGCCAGGATTATGCGCTTGTATCTTCCAAGAGCCATAAGGGCATGAGCAGGTTTATTGGCATGATAAAAAGCAAAGCAAAAAAGGATAAACTGAAAGTGGCTTTTATCGGCTATCCAAACACTGGAAAGAGCTCATTGGTAAACATTTTGTCTAAAGGCGGGAAGGCGAAAACAAGCTTAGAATCAGGCTTAACAAGAGGAATGCAACTGATTACAGGCAAGGGCGGCCTTATGCTTATAGACACCCCAGGAGTAGTGCCTTATGAGGACAGGGAAGAGGTCATGCTTGGATTGACATCCGCAATCAGCCCCGATAAGCTAAAGGATCCTGAATCTGTCGCATACGAGCTTATCGGCATATTCAAGAAAAACAACCCAATTGCCCTGGAAAAAGAGTATGGCCTTAATGCCGGCTTGGACCCGGAAGAATTATTGCTGGAATTTGGAAAAAAAAGGTGCATGCTTATGAAAGGAGGCATTGTTGACGAGAGAAGGGCCGCAATTCAGCTTCTTACAGACTGGCATAATGGCAAGATAAGGGTTTGAGATAAAAACGCCGGAGCTGGGATTTTCAAACAGCCATCTGTGTTAAGTCAGGCAACAAGCTAAAGCTCAATGCCGATAATCAGATAAACTATTTTTGAACCCAGATATCCTTGCGGAAACAAGCTTTCGCTGGTAACAAGCATTATTCCAGGCTTGCGCGATACCAGGTTACGCGACCCCGGCATTAGAACTAGTTTATATTTTTAATTTATAAATGTTTGTTGAGTAGTTAAACCTATATCAAAAAGTTTAAATAGATTCTATTTTGATATATTTAAGAGGTGGTTTTGATGTATACAAGATTTTTGATGTATACAAGATATTTGTTTGTACTTCTAGCAATTTCTGCCATTGTGATTTCTGGATGCGCTTCACAGCAAACTGCTGTGCAGACAACAGACAAGACAATTGGGAGGTCTTCTGAGTCTGGTAAGGTTGTTGCAGTTGCAATTAAAGGCTTCAAGTTTGTGCCTGCTGAAGTAAATATAAAAGTAGGAGAAACAGTTGTTTGGACAAATGAAGATAGCGCACCTCATACTGTTGAAAGTGCAGATGGTGTCTTGCGTTCAGATGAACTTTCTAAAGGTGACACTTACAGCTACACTTTTGCAAGTGCTGGAAAGCACGATTACATATGCGGAATTCACCCAACAATGCATGGCTCTGTGACGGTGCAGTAAATGAATAAATTTTATTCAAATCTGCTTTTTTCTATCATTGTAACTGCTGCTATGAATGCACTTGATATGGTTTATCATCTTGCAACAGGTTGGACTGTACACCTTAATTATGTTGCAATAAAGCTAACAGTTATTTTTCTTACAGTTTGGATGATAACTCAATTTATTGGCATAGGAAAAGAAGAAGGCATTGTTGCAAGCATTTTTGCGCCTGTAATGTTTTACATTTACTATGCATTTTCTGGTCCTACATTAAACAGAGAAATTTTCAAGCTTGATGAGCAGTTCTGGTTTATTTTCTTGCATATCGCTTTAATGCTTATTGCTTATTTTGCAACATTTAATTTTATAAAATCAAAACAACATTCAGTAAGAAAAATTAGTTTTATCATAATAGCGAGCTTTACAGCAATTGCTATTGATGCTTTATTTATTATGATAAGATGGCGTTTACAAGCCATAGACGAAGAAACAGCAGCTTCAATGATGACTTTTGGCTTAATTTTAATTCCAGTTTTATCTTATATTGCAGGCACTATTCTTGGAGTTTTAGCAGACAATCTTACAAATAAAAAATATATTGATAGAGTTGTTGCAGCTATTGTAGCTTCTTTTGGTATTGGCGTTTATTCAAGAGAATTAATTCATGCAATCTTTGCTTTTGTTTTTGTGCTCTTAACTTATTGGATTGTTCACAATGTTAAAAAAAGTTTAGGTAGCAAGGCATAATGAAAAAGAAAAGTTGGCTTGTACTAGCAATAATAACAGGAGTTATTGGAACATTTTACGAATTTGTTCCAAGGAAAACTATAAAATCAATAGCAGAATTCTTAGTTTTTGATATAACATTATTTGATTACAGAATAAGGCATAATGATTTGATTTTGTTAGGCACAATATTACTTATTATAAGTTTTGTGAGTTTTTATAAAGTATATAAAATGAATAAAAAATAAAGAAAAAATCAATTTATTTCTTCTTCATAGAACTTCTCATTGCTTGGCATTCTGGACAATGGGCTGAACCTAATGCACCAATACCCATAACTACAAATAAAGCTGTCCACCATTGTATATTCCAAAAGTCCCATATGTTGAGGTCCCTCAATAGAAATAAAATACCTAAAATTAAAAAAGTTGCACCACCTATTTTTACGCATTTACTGCATCCATACATCATAGACATCACCTTTTTTATTAATTAAATAATCCTCGAACTTACTCTTTAAATAATTTGTGGTTTGAGCAATTAAAGAATTATTCAATCATCTCATTCTCTATGTTAAGACCCTCTGGCAGTGCGAATTTTAAATTTGTTGGCATTCGGATTGAACTAAAAGTTTTGGAGAAAGTTACTCTATCATCTCAATTTCAATATTCAAACCTTCTGGAATAGGAACTCTCATCACAAGCCTTAAAGCACGCTCATCTAAGCCAAGGTCGATAACTC
>CAZSIU010000154.1:0-2650 GCA_964607225.1 uncultured Methanosarcinales archaeon
GTACGCCTCCCCAAATAACAGGTATGTTCTTGTTGTACTGTTTAACAAATTTAGAGGCCTCTAATGCGTACTTTATCTGAATGCCTGTCATTGATGTAGTAGCCACAAATAATGGGTTTTTATCAAGATGCTTTTTCAAAGTACCCTTCCAGTCTTTTTCCAGCCTTAAGTCAAGAATCTGCACATTATAGCCTTCTTTTTTTGGTATGGCTGCCATTGTAAGCAAACCGTCTGGTGGCCTTATGCCTAAGTTCTCCCACATTCCGGCTTTTGGCTGCACCAAAAGAATCTCTCTATCCATTTATAGCTTCACCTATACTTCTCAAGTAGTGCAACTTATATAAAAAGGTTTTGAAAATTAACAATTGTTATGTTTTATGAGAATTCATATAAAGTAATTGTTAATTTATAGTCTAAAGTTAAAGTTTTACTGCTAACTCCCAGCTAATTTATATATAAATATATATTTCGATAGAAAAAATGAAAAGGATTATAATTACAGGAGCAGCAGGACATGTGGGTCTAAATCTTTTAACAGTTCTTGATACTTCCAAATTCGAAATCATTGCTATTGATAAGAATAGACATAATCTGCAAATTGCAAAAAACATTAATCCAAAAGTCAATATTTTGCATGCTGATCTGTCCCTTAGAAATAAGAAATGGGAGAGGCTGTTTGAGAAAGCTTATTGTGTGATACAGCTGCAGTGTCAGGTTTCTGCTAAGACAAAAGAGCCTTACATAAGAAATAATGTCATATCTGTAAAAAATGTTCTCAGTGTTTGCGAAAAATATAAAATCAAAAACCTGATTCATTTAAGTTCTTCTGTAGTTATATCTATAGGGAAAGACTATTATACAAACACAAAAAAAGCAAGTGAGAAATTGATCAAAAAAAGTAAAACTAATTATACAATTTTAAGGCCCTCTTTACTATATGGATGCTTTGATGCAAAACATCTTGGATTTATGACAAAATTAGTGGAAAAAAGTCCTATTTTTCCAATTCCGGGGAGTGGTAAGTATATTAGGCAGCCATTGTATGTTGGGGACTTGGTCAAAATAATTGCCAAGCTTATAGAGAAAAAGCCTAAAAGAAAAATATATGATGTTATAGGAAAAGAGGAGCTTTATTTCATAGACATCATAAAAATTATAGCCAAAGCTAGAAAAAAGCATCCAATCATCATAAAGATTCCTATACCAATTTTTATTTGTTTACTAAAATTGTACAGTCTTATAACAAACAAGAGTCCATTCGTTCGCTCTCAATTGACGGCTTTGATGGCAGGGGATATATTTCCAGTTACTAATTGGGAAAAAGAATTTAAAGTGAAGTATACTCCTTTTAGGAGAGGAGTTCAAGATATGTTCCGCTCAAAATATTATGGCTATAGAGATATGATGCATATCTGAACTTCTAAGTAAAATGGATGCTGTAGCTATTATGGTATTGGGCTATGTAGGTTTGCCATTAGCATACATTATATAGACAAAAATTTTGAAGTTTATGGAATAGATATTGATATTACATTCGCCTAATACAACCGAAACTTTTTTTCTTTTCCGAATATAATATCGATTTCTATATCAGGTAATTTTTCCTGAATGATCGGTTATTTTTATTACTAAAAATTTAAATTTATGCGTTATATTACGAGAAAATTGATTTAATATAACAAATTTCATTTAAACCAATTTATAGTTTCTTTTAAACCCTCTTTTAAAGAAATCTTAGGTTTCCAATTTAGTTCTTTCTTAGCTTTACTTATATCAGGGCACCTTACATGAGGGTCATCTACTGGTAATGGTTTAAATACAATTTTGCTGTTACTTTTTGTCATTACCCTTATTAATTCTGCAAACTCTAAAATTTTGTGTTCTTCTGGATTTCCGAGATTGATGGGTTCATTTATGTTAGATATCATTAATTTGTAAATGCCATCTATCAAATCACTTATATAACAAAAACTCCTAGTCTGTTTACCACTACCATAAACAGTTATTGGCTTATTACTTAATGCTTGATTAATAAAGTTTGGAACTGCTCTTCCATCATCTTTTCTCATTTTTGGACCATATGTGTTAAAAATTCTCACTATTTTTGTATCAAGCTTATGTATCCTATGGTAAGCCATTGTAAGTGCTTCAGCAAATCTCTTTGCTTCGTCATAGCAGCCTCTTATGCCAATAGGATTTACATTGCCCAAGTAGCTTTCTGGTTGTGGATTGACTAAAGGATCTCCATAAACCTCTGATGTAGAAGCAAGCATATACCTTGCTTTTTTTGCTAATGCTAAACCCAATGTATTATGGGTTCCTAAGCTTCCTGCTTTTAATGTTTGTATAGGTATTTTTTGATAATCTACTGGACTTGCAGGACTTGCGAAATGCAAAACAAAGTTAAGTTCATCATTAAATGTAATGTGTTTACTAATATCATGATTGATGAATGTAAAATTTTTATTGCCTCTCAAATGCTCTATATTTTTTAAATTGCCTGTTATAAGATTGTCCATAGCAATTACTTTGTAGCCTACATCAAGAAGAAATTCACACAAATGACTTCCAATAAAGCCAGCTCCTCCTGTTATGAGTACTGTTTTCATTTTTGCTTGTTGTAATTTTTATTTGCTTTTTCTAATTGTTC
>CAZSIU010000155.1:0-2650 GCA_964607225.1 uncultured Methanosarcinales archaeon
TGGAGCCGACAGTGAAATACTCATCTTTAAATGCTTATATTCTAACCAAAGCGGCAAAAACGTTTTGGAACATTATCTGGTGGGCAGTTTGAGTGGGGCGCTCTCCTCCTAAAAAGTAACGGAGGAGCCTATTAAGGTCGGCTATCCCGCGATGGACACGCGGGAGATAGGGCAATGCCATAAGCCGGCTTGACTGCGAGACGGACATGTCGAGCAGCTGCGAAAGCAGAGCATAGTGATCCGACCATGGGTATTAGACACCGTGGAAGCTCAACGGCTAAAAGCTACTCCGGGGATAAACTCTGACCTCTCTTCGTAAAACTACGAAGGACGGGAAAAAGAGTATGTTGTCTCCCTTGCCAGCAATGGCAAAGGGTTTAAATCGGCTTATAACGGTGAACCGTAGACGGTCTTTCTCTGACTAAAGTCGGAGTTCTCGATCTACAGGAACACCGTGGGAAGTTGGTTATTGATAAATAAATAAAAGCAAAAGAGCCCCTTTGCGGAGCTCTCTAGGACAAGTTGATCTACAGTTTTGTTAGCGAATGCGATAGGGGTTCAATTCGTATACCTAAAGCGTTGCCGTGTTCTTTATTGAACTCGGATTTAAATGTCACGATTGCCTGATCAATCTTGAGTTCTATTATGTCAAGATCTTCTATTTCCAGTACTTTTGCGCGCACGGTGGCAGAAATTTTTATGGCTGGGGAGTGCATTATGTCATACACCTGGAACGTAACAGTTAGAAGAAAGCGCATATAAGAACCTCCTTTCGTTGCTTGTTTTTCCGGATCAATATTATCATAGTATAAATATTTTGTCAATAACTTAACCCCGTAACGACTTCCCGCTATTCATTTAGAAATTAAATATAATGAAGAGCGGGAGATGAGAATGTTTTTTAGTTCTCATAATACGCCGACTCCTTTTTAGCACAAAACTACGAAGGAAGAAGATATAGTCTAATTCGTAAAAGAATTGAACAGGCTAGTTCCGCCCAAGCGTCCATAGCGACGGCGGAGTTCGGCACCTTAACATATCGGGGTGCCATGGCAGTGATGCCATTAAAAATCTTAGCTTATAACGGCGAACTTCATATGATAAAATTAGTTATATGAACAACGCCGTGGGAAGCTTAACCCAATTACAAAAATCTGTGATAATCGGGTCTATTCTTGGCGATGGATATTTGAGAATAGTTCCCGGTAGAAAAAACGCATTTTTGGAGATCAATCATGCTTTTGAAGCAAAAGCGTATGTTGATTGGAAATATGAAGTATTAAAAAATATTTCAGGCTCTCCGCCGAAAATGAGAAAAGGAAACGGAAAGAGGTTGGCTTATCGTTTTTATACCCGACAACATCCGGAAATCACAGAATTATTCAGTAAGTTTTATCGCGCCGGTGAAAAAATAATTCCGGAAGATTTAGAATTAAATTCCACAATTTTAGCAGTTTGGTTCATGGATGATGGTAGTCGATGTAGTGCGTCAGACGTATATCTTAATACTCAGCAATTTTCGTTTGTGGATCAAAGAAAGTTGATAGAGAAATTAAAATTGTTAGAATTGGACGCGAATTTAAATCGTGACAAAATTTATCGGAGAATCAGGTTTTTAACTTCTTCTTTACCGAAATTTTATGCTTTGGTAAGCGATAAAGTTATAAATTCTATGAGATATAAATTAGGTTATAGCCCCGTAGAGACTTCTTTGATTAATAATCAGAGGAATAGCGCAGAATTATCACGCTATAATACGCTAACGCCCGTATTAAAATAACGGGATGAAGACATAGTCCACCACATTTGTAAAAATGTGTTTAGCGATGTCGGCTCGACTTATCCTGGGACTGAAGAGTGTTAAAACTTCTTTCCCTAGAAGAAATTCTAGGGTAATAAACTGACTCAAAACGGTAGAGTCCTATCATATTCTATATTGAAGGTCCCAAGCAGACCTGATATAATAGAATTATGAACGATGTTACCGTGGGAAAAGTATTAAATAGTGATTTAACGATGGCATACATTGCCGGCTTTTTAGACGGCGACGGCGCCATCTCGGCAGTTATTGAAAAACACGTCGAAAAGAAATTTGGTTTTCGTGTGCGAGTATCGCTGGATTTTTACCAGCATAAACAGCACATCGTCCTTCTTAAATATATAAGAAAGGTATTCGGTGAAGGGAGTTTGTCCAGATCAATTCGTGATACTCACAAATTATCTTTAAAAAACCAAACTTCGCTTAAAAGTATTCTTCCGATGCTTTTGCCTTTTAGTCGTATAAAACGCAGGCAAATTCAAATTGCCTTGCGGATTTTAAATACGACAATTGGTTCAAAAAGCGATTTACTCAAAGTCGCACGATTGGCTGATAAGCTAAGTTCGTACAATGTGCGATCCAAAAGCAGGCGTAAGAATTTTTCGACAATCATTGTTTAAACTTCCCGTAACGACTGATCCCGCTTTTAGCGGGAGAGATGGGAATATTTTTAATTTCCATAATACGGTCAGCACCTAATTTCGTATCAGGCGAAGATGGTGAAGGTATAGTCTATACTTATAGAAATATAAGAAGAATTATGAGGCCCCAAGGGTTTGGCTGTTCGCCAATTAAAAAGTCACGCGAGCTGGGTTCAGACCGTCGTGAGAC
>CAZSIU010000156.1:0-2636 GCA_964607225.1 uncultured Methanosarcinales archaeon
CTCGTATGGATCCCCAAGTATCGTAAGCGGGTACTCACAGGGCAGGTGGGCGAGGCCGTGCGTGATCTTGTGCGGAGAATTTGCAGTGAACTGGAAATCAGGATCATCAGCGGCAAAGTAGCCCCTGACCATGTCCACCTCTTCGCCTCCTACCCTCCCCACCTTTCCATCAGCGACATCATGCAGAAGCTCAAGGGCAAAAGCTCCTACAAGCTCTTCCAACTTTTCCCAGGCATCCGAAAGACATTCTGGGGAAAGCACTTCTGGGCACGAGGCTACTTTGCCGCGTCCTCGGGCAACATCACGGATGAAATGATCCAGCAGTACATCGAGAACCAGGAAGGAGAGGATCTCCATGGTCCAGTTGAACTTGGTTCCTAGGCCTTCAGGCCGCTGCTCGTGGGACCCCGCCGCCTTTCAGGCGGCGGTGGGTCAGCTCCGTGAGTTTCTCTTCGCGCTCACGGCCGTATGCCTCGAGGTCAAATCGTTGAGATTCTTGCGACCCTTCCTCTTTCAAGGGCTGCTCCTCTGAAGATGAGGTTTCCGGTCCGGGCATCATTTTATTATAGCATGCAGGAGCCGTTTCTGCACGTTCTGATGACGTAACCGCTAGACTGAACTTCTACAGTTGCAAAAAGCAGATGGCCCCCTGAAGCCAAGAATCATGGCATGACAGGAGGCGTGGCACCAGGAATTCTCTCATTTGGCATCACACTGGGCGGTGGCGCAACTCCCACGGCTTGGAAGATTTTTCCGGCACACCCTTGCAGTGCCGTACGGAGCATGTACATCTGTTCTCCTTCCCGCACCGTCACGGCCTTCACAGCCTTGAGATCGCGCAAAATGTCCGGCCATTCGTAGGAACACCCCTTTGCCTTGATCCTTCGCAGGAGTTCGTCCTTAATGAGAAGGGCCAAGAAACTTACGAAGACGTGCCCCATGATCGTTGCGTCCCAGTGATGGAAGATCGGGCGTGTGTCGAGGAGGCTCTTGGTATCACGGAAGAAACGCTCGACCAACAGGAGACGCTTGTACTGGAGCGCCACCTCTTCCGTCGAGAGATCGGTATTCGTCCGGAGAACGAAGAGACCGTCGTAGCGTTCCTCCTCACGGATCTTCCGTGTGTTGATGGAGACCGCTCCACGCTCGACACTGAGAAATTTCCGATACCCCTTGTTGCCCACGAGCGACTTGACTCCGCTCTTCAGTTGCGTCTCCAGCGAGACGAGGATCGCTTCCCGATCGGCCTTGTCCTTCGTCGCCTGATCGGGATTGCGGCAGACAACGTACCTCTTCCCTCCGACCATCACCTCCTTCACGCGCAGGTTCTCGGCGACAGTGTGGTAGCGTCCGGCGCGCGCGAGCACAGTGTCGCGCACTTCCTTCTGTTTTCGCATCCGCGCTCCCAAGATGTAATGGAGATGATGCTCCTCCAGATGCGCGATCGTCTCCGCCGAGATCATCCCGCGATCCGCAACCCAGCAGACATCCGTGACGCCGAACTTCTTCCGGAGGCGATCGACGACGGGGAGGAATGCCTTGAGGTCTGCCGTGTTCCCCGGTTGCATGTCGGTGCAGATGGGACGGCCTTCCTCGTCTAAAACGGCGCCGAGAATCATCTGCCGGAGATCCGGCCGATGATCTTTGCTGAAGCCGTGCTCCCCGATGGTCGCTCCTCCCTTTCCCTCGAAGTACAGGCTCGTGGTATCAAAGAAGGCGAGGGTGAGTGAGGAGAAGAGCGTACGGCGTCGAGCAAAGAGCATTTCCTCGATCTGTTCCCGTTGCTTTCCAAGCCAGCGCATCGTGCGGTAGAGATGATGGAGCCTGATGTCATTGATGCCCTCGATCTGCACATCCCGACGCCAGCGATCCGCCTGTCGATCTGATCCACTCTCACAGAGACGGTGAAGGACCGAGAGGTACGTGGCACGCTCGACGGAGAAGGAAAACTTCCGTGAGCCGAGCAGTTCCATGATCACAGCGCGCATGCCGAGTTCTTCCCACAGACGTGCGACAACATGATCCATGCCGATCTCCAGAGCCGCTCCCGCTTCCATTGCCCGCTCCTTGAGTGTCTGTGCATGACGGGCAGAGACGGAGAAACGCGCGAGAGAGGCGAGGAGAGCGTCGAGTTGGCCGGACGCACGGAGCACGTCGATTCTCCCGAGTGTCTGGAGCACTCGTTGTACGCTGCGTCCCTTCTCCCACCGGTTTTCGACGACCTGCAGGTACTCGCGGCTGCCTGAACGTTTCACCCTGGCAAACATAGCACCATGGAACTATGGAATTGCGCTTGTAATCAAGGAAAACCAACAAGAATGTGGCACCAGGTTTTTGTTTTGGCGACATCACGACCGCATCAGGAAGCCACTATTCCGTGTGAGATCATTGGGAACTGTAGAAGTTCAGTTTGAGCATCTCTTCGACCAGATTCTGGGGGCGCACCTTGTTGAGGCATTGCATCATTTTCTCGACACTCTCAAGATTTTTCCCCCATCCTGCCTGTGTCATGAGATCAAAAGGGCTCTCAATATAATCCTCGGGAGGAAGGAGTTTCTGCCGATCAGGTTCAAAACCGTGCAAGCGTTTTTCCTGTCCATGCAGGAGGCACCAGCCAGCTTGCCGAAAGGAGCCGA
>CAZSIU010000157.1:0-2592 GCA_964607225.1 uncultured Methanosarcinales archaeon
TTATAAGAATCTTCGGATTCCAAAATCCAAGCCTAGACAAGTAAAAATAAAAAAACAGCAACCTTTTTAAATACTCATAATATCCTTTTTTATCAGCCCGAGTTCGACAAGAGCGCATTTAGGGTTAGCGAATTTATATTCGTTAATTATGCTATATTCTCGGCGCTGTAAAAGTATAAAAATTAATAAAAATGCCTGAAGAACAAAAACAAGAATTAAAGTATTTTGTAAGGATTGCAAACACTGATTTAGATGGGAATAAATATATTTATCATGCTCTGACAAAGATAAAAGGCATCGACTTCATGTTCTCAAATGCAATTTTAAATGTTGCTAGCATACAAAAAAACAAGAAAGCTGGCTATTTATCTGATGATGAAGCAGCAAGAATTGATGAAATCATAAAAGAGCCGTCAAGATTTGGCATTCCTCCCTGGCTTTTTAATAGAAAAAAAGATCCGGAATATGGTAATGACAAGCATTTGGTTGGAGCAACTCTAACCTTTACTCAAGATAATGACATAAAAATGATGAAGAAGATAAAAAGCTACAGAGGAATAAGGCACATACTTGGCTTGCCAGTCAGAGGCCAAAGAACAAGGTCAAACTTCAGAAAAAACAAAGGTAAAGTACTAGGAGTTAAAAGAAAAGAAGGAGCAAGAGCAGGACGTGTATAAAAAATGGGCGATCCAAAAAGAAAAAGAAAGAAATTTTCAAAGCCATCTCACCCATGGCAAAAGGAAAGAATAGCTGTAGAGAGGGGTATATTAAATCAATACGGCTTAAGAAGAAAATATGAAATTTGGAAGATGGACTCTATGCTAAAAAAATTTTTGCACAGAGCAAAAACAATTATCGGAGAGAGAACACAGCAATCAGAGCTGGAAAAGAAACAATTGTTAAGCAGGCTTTATCTATTAGGGTTGTTGAAAAAAGATTCAAAGGTCGAGAATGTGTTAAACCTCACTTTAAAGGATATTTTAGAGAGAAGATTACAAACATTAGTGTATAGAAAACAATTGGCAGGTACAATGTTTCAAGCAAGACAATTTATAACTCATGAGCACATTGCAGTTGGCAGCAAAAAGATAACATCTCCAAGCTATCTTATTTCAATCGAGGAAGAGCCTCAAATAAGGTTGATGCATCCAATAAACATACTAAAAGAGAACAAACAAAACTTAAAGGCAGAATAAGGTGGAGCAAAGGCAACAAAGGTGGGGAATCGCGCACATATATGCATCGTATAACAATACAATTATTCATATAACTGACATTACAGGCACAGAAACTCTTGCAGTTGGCTCAGGCGGAATGGTTGTAAAAAGCGATAGAATGGAAGGTTCGCCAACAGCGGCAATGATAGCTGCAAAAAAGGCTGCAGAAATTGCTATGGACAAAGGCATTACTGGGATTTATGTTAAGATAAAAGCCCCAGGCGGTCATAATGGACCAAGTAGTCCAGGTCCAGGAGCACAAGCTGCAATAAGAGCCTTGTCAAGAATGGGGCTTAGAATAGGAGTAATTGAAGAGGTAACGCCTTTGCCTCATGATGGTTGCAGAAAAAAAGGGGGCAAGCGAGGAAGAAGGGTATAATTACAAAAATATATATTTTCGAGATGTCAAAATCACAGGGTGATTTTAACAAATGGAAGTGAGAATTTTAGAAAACAATAAAGAGCAAGGTAAGCTTTCTTTTATTTTAAAGGACTCAAATCATATTTTTGCAAATACATTAAGGAGGCTTATTATAGATGAAGTGCCAACAATGGCTATCGAGAATGTAGAATTCTCAAAAAACAATTCAATACTTTATGATGAGATAATCGCTCATCGCCTTGGATTAATTCCATTGAAGACTGATTTAAAATCGTATAATCTACCAGACAAATGCAAGTGTGAAGGTAAAGGCTGTAATAGATGTCAGCTAAAAATGGTGTTACGCGCAAATAAAGTTGGAAATGTTTATGCTTCTGAAATTAAAAGCAAAGACCCTGCTGTTAAGCCAGTATATGGCAATATGCCAATTGTAAAATTACTAAAAGGGCAGTCTTTGGAGTTAGAAGCTATTGCTGTGCTTGGCAGGGGAAAAGAACATATAAAATGGAGCCCATGCCATGCTTACTATAAGTATAGGCCAATAATTGAAATTACTGGTGAAGTTAAAAATCCAGAAGCGATTATAGAAGTCGACCATAATAATATTTTTGAAATAAAAGACAGAAAGCTTGTAGTAAATAAAGATAGAGTGCTTGAATGTGATTTATCTTTGGATTTTTCAGAAATAGATAAAAATGTAAAAGTTACTGCTAGAGACACGGATTTTGTATTTTATTTTGAATCATTTGGACAGTTAAGCTGCAAGGAAATTGTAAATAAAGCAATAGATATTTTTGACGAGCAGCTTGACGATTTTGTAGAGGAATTAAAGAAGGCTAAATAATCACTCTCGATATGCGCGGGGGTGGCAGAGCCTGGTCAAATTCAATCATATTGAAGACTTCATGCATACGGTTGAGGATGTTAAGCAAAAGCCGTATACCTTAGTGGTTGCACGGGTTCAAATCCCGTCCCCCGCATTTCAAAAAAAAA
>CAZSIU010000158.1:0-2589 GCA_964607225.1 uncultured Methanosarcinales archaeon
GCGATTGCTGTGTATGCATCTGTACTAAGGATTTAAGAAAAGTATTAACTCCAGAAGCTCTAAGGCTTCTAAAGAAAGCATTGGCATAAAATGGTTCATGAAAGCAAAGATGACGCTTTTTTAGAGAAAGTTATATTGTCCTTGGTTATTATAGTTGGTGCTGTGCTTGTTTTCAACCAGTTTCAATTTGCTAAGCTGTCATCAAATATTTTTCTTAATTCAATATCGTTTTTATTGATTTTAGTATTAATAGGTTTAGTTGTTTGGTTGTTTTTGAAAAAGGAAAAGCATGAACATAAAGAACATCATGCTAAACATATTGTACATGAGAAAGTTAAAAAAATTCCCTTAACATTTCACGAAAAATTAAGCTGGGGCTTTGTTGCTTTTATTGCAGTTTTAATTTTATTCAACCAATTCCAAATATCGCAAGTAAATGCATTAGTTAGTGGAACTACATCATCAGTTAGCAGTTTTGTTAAATCTACATCTTCTCCTATAAAACTTGTTGGCTCCGGAAAAGGCGGTGTTGTAATTGGTCCTCAACTTAACCCTGATGGCAGAACAACAAAGCTTGTTGAATGGTCCACTATAAGCGAAACTCCTGCGCCAAAAAGCACAGGCAACCCAACACAAGATGCTATTGCTGCAGTTGTACCAATAGGGACACCATTTTATGTTTTGCAAGGTGGAGGTGCTGAAAAGATAAAGGGTGTCACTTTTGATGACCCAATAACAAGCCAAAAGGTATGGGCTTCTTTGCTTGGCTCTAGAAGATTTGGAACTGCAAATGCAATCCAATTAACTCCCGAAGAAGAGCAAAGATGGCAAAAACTTACAAGTGTTTTTACATGTGACTTTTGCTGTGGTGGTCCGAACAGCGTAACAACAATCAGCAGATGCGGCTGCGCTCACAGCTATGCATGGCAGGGAATGGCAAAATTCTTTATTAGGTACTATCCAAACTATTCTGATGAGCAAATACTAGGAGAAATGACAAAATGGAAAGGACTGTGGTACCCACAAGGCATGATTCAAGATTACCTTGTCTATACAGGACAGCAGCCAGCAACAATCTTAACTCATGGTGGTTCAGTTGGCATAAGACAACAATTCCTGCAGCAAGCTCCAAGCACTCAGCAACAAACTCATGCAACAGCAACTCCATTAGATGATCTGCCTTCAATGGTAGGCGGATGTTAATTTTTGGTTGAATAAATTAAAATAATGGCAGAATTAAAATAATGTGTTATGTAAGTTAAAAATCAATCAAAGACAACATTAAAATCACATTCAAAAACAAAATTACAAAACCAAATAATGAAAAAATAAAATTAATAATAAAAATACAATCGAAAATTAAAACAATAAATAATAATAAAAAAAATTTACAATAGAATAATGAAATCAATAAATAAAAACCATCAAAATAATCCAAATCTTTATAAATAATTAAATAAAACAACAAGGTGAGAAAATGAACAGGAATGTTATTATTGTGATTGTGCTTGTTGTTTTGGTATTGCTAACTGCAGTGCAAGCAATACAGCTAAGCAGCTTGAAGACAAGCATAAGCACAGGCAAGGTAAGTGTAGGAGGTGCGCCTGCTCAAAGTTCTGGTGCATCAGTTCCATCAAACATACAAGATCTGCCTTCAATGGTAGGTGGGTGTTAATTTTAACGGGTGGTAAAATGAACTTAAAAATAGCTATATTGGTAGTGTTAGTTTTTAGTATTTTTTTGGTTGGATGCACATCTAGCCAAAGTAGTGGATATGCAACATACAATCAGCCACAACAAGGACAATATGTAGGAGGAGGCTGCGGAGTTGCTCCAAATGCAGCTTATGAAGACACACCAATAGAAGCGCTTGACTCAGCAGACTCTGCATTGTAAATAACAATTGTGAGTGAGTTTTCTTTAAAACTCACATCTCTCTAAAATGGAACTTACAAAAAGAGAAAAGCGCAAGCTTAGACTAGAGAAGCTAAGACAACAAAGTCAAGAAGCTCAGCAAGAACATGAGCAAAGAATTGAGCAGCAAAAACAATCGGAAGAACAAAAAAAACAATCAAAAAAATCAAAATATTACATCATAGCTGCTTTGATTGGAGTTGTTATATTGGCAACTGTTGCTTATTCTGTCTATTCAATAAATAAAGCAGGCCCTTACGATAATTTTGCAAAATGCCTTGCTGAAAAAGGAGCTGTTATGTATGGTGCAATGGACTGGTGCAAATACACTCAAGCTCAAAAGGCAATGTTCGGCAAGTCATTCAAGTACGTAAGCTATCGCGAATACCAAGATTTGTCTGGCATTAAGAGAACACCAACATGGGTTGTAAATGGAGCATGGCATGAAAATGTGCAATCATTTGACAGATTAGCAGCATTGACTGGTTGTAAGTTATGAGGTTTTTAAATGGATCCGGAAAAAAGAGGGTTAAAGCACATAATTTCTAAAAAATTTAATCTTGAAAATATTTTTATTGGGGTGATTATATTGCTCGTCATTATTGTAATAATAAATATTTTTTTAACATTTAATCTAAACAAAGATTTAAAAAAAAGTGCAGAAGCAGTTCAAGA
>CAZSIU010000159.1:0-2565 GCA_964607225.1 uncultured Methanosarcinales archaeon
ATATATTTTCAATCCCAGAAATCTATATAAATCATTTTATATATAAATATAAAATTAAGAAAAGATTAATTTGAGTTTTTTTGGCGAAAAACTCAATGTTAAGTAGCTTTTTTGGCGAAAAGCGACTTTATTCGGTCTTTATAGCGAAAATCTAGTTTTTTTGTACGCAAAAAACTATAAAACGATTGTAAATCAGCTTGTTGGCACAAACTAATTCTAAAGGGATAAGCATAGAAGAGCAATATAAACATTTCGGTATACGGAAACTTATATTGTAATCTATATAATGTAATGAAAACCACAAGGCTGGGTAAAAGGGGGAGATAAAAATGGATTTTTTAGTTGAAGGAGCATTAAAGCAGGCTGCAGACACAAGCTTGAATTTTGAGGTAGGGCAGGCAAACATAAAAGTGATTGGAGTTGGAGGCTCAGGCAACAACATGGTTGGCTGGCTGTACAAAAAGGGCATTAAAGGCGCCGAAATAATCGCCTGCAACACAGACAAGCAGCATCTCAATATAATTGACGCTGACAAGAAATTTCTTATTGGAAAAGGAGTCACTCGCGGATTAGGCTGCGGCGGGTTTCCTGAAAAAGGGGCAGAGGCAGCAAAAGAATCCATTCCTGAACTGAAAGAATCATTAAAAGGTGCAGACATGGTTTTTGTATGCGCCGGCATGGGCGGAGGAACAGGGACTGGAGCAGCTCCTGTAGTTGCCCAATTGGCAAAAGACACTGGCGCAATAGTCATAGGCACAGTCACAATGCCTTTCAAGATTGAAAGAGCCAGGGTTGATAAAGCGGAGTTTGGATTGCACCAGCTGAGGCAGGTAACTGACACAGTCATAGTTATTGATAACAACAGGCTTGTGCAGATTGCAGGAAATCTGCCTATACAGCAGGCATTCGCTGTTGCTAATGAGCTGATTGCGACAATGATAAAAGGCATAGTCGAGACAATTGCTGTACCTTCACTGGTCAATCTGGACTTTGCAGATGTAAAAGCCATAATGCAGAACGGCGGAGTGGCAGTCATTGGTGTAGGCTCGTCAGACACAAACAGCAGGGTAGAGGAAGCTGTCAAGGGAGCTTTGGCAAACCCGTTGCTTGATGTCAATTACCAGGGAGCAACCGGCGCTTTGATTCATGTCGTAGGCGGTCCTGATATGACTCTAGATGATATCAACAAAGTCGGCGAGCTGGTGACAGAAAGCCTTGATGAGGAAGCAAATGTCATCTGGGGCGCCAGAGTCACAGACGACATGAAAGGCAGGATTACTGTAATGACCATAATCACCGGGGTAAAAAGCCCATGGGTGCTTGGCAAGGTTGATTACAGGAAGCCGTCTGCTGAGGCAGTAGCAGTAAGCCAGGAGCTTGGCATAGAACTGGCTGATTAGGCAAAACTCACAATCACCCTTTAGTCTTTGTGGTGAGATTGTTTCTTTGCCTTCATTAAGAAAACCACCCCCAACGTTTTTAACATGAAGGCAAGCGGTGGCTCAGCAATGGGCCACAATTTTTTATTTTTTTAAAAGTTCTTATAGAAAAATATATAAAGTGTTTAAAATTTATAAGTTCTTAATGAGGCATCCATATAGACAAATTGGTTATGGAATTCTTCTTGCAGGAGGTCTTCTTACAGCAGTATATTCTGGTAGTAATAGTCGGGCTCAAACAGTTGACAGATCGCTTGCAAATTTTAATTATCTTAGCAGTGTAGCTGCTGGTGGTAAAGGATATGATACAATTAATTTCATTGATACTAAAACTGGAAAAATAGTCACTGGCTTTGGTAGGGCAGATTTAATGATATTAGAAACCGATTTAGAGGGTATTGGTCATATAGCCTACTTTAATAAATTCAGTAGCCATGAATTAGGAGAAGTAATTATCGGAAAGGATAATGGAACTATAGAAAGAATCAAACTTGGAGATAATGAATGGAGAAATTATGTCGCAGAATATGAAAGATTAAAGCAGGTTGGCGTTGAGGCGCATACAACATTGACAGAAATAGTAAATCAAAGATAAATTCTTTTTCTATTTATTTCCCTTCTTTTTTCTTAAACCTGCCCTTTACTTTACTGACTGCCTTTTTTATCATCCTGCCTGTTTCTGACACGCCTCTCTGCACATAAGGGCTCCACATGCCAATGCCGCTTTTTACAGGCTCGATCCTGCCCCACCATTTCTCGAAGAACATGTAATGCTCTATCCTGTATTTGGGAGGAATTTCAGGAGCTTCATCCGCATAACCTATTGTTATTATTGCGTGGACATCAACATGCTCGGGCAGGTTGCAAAGCCTTCTTATTTCTTCCTCGTCAAAAGCCCCGACCCAGCATGTTCCTAATCCAAGCGAATGCGCTGTGAGCAGCATGTTTTCAACGGCAGCCGCAATTCCCTGTATGGAGTAAAGCCTTATCCCTCTTGTCCCATAATACCTTTCTATCTTCTCAGGCTCTGCAACTACAACTATGTGTATTGGAGCATCCTGCATCCAGTATTGCTGGGAGCTTGCCTCTGCAATTGCTTTTCTTTTCGCTTCATTCTTGATTACAA
>CAZSIU010000160.1:0-2564 GCA_964607225.1 uncultured Methanosarcinales archaeon
CGAGCACTAGATTTTGCCGAAGGCGGATTGAAATTTTATAATTTTTAGTTAAAGCTATCCTTTAGTTAATACCATTTGTTCTTCTTGCTTATACCAATAGAGCATTTTCAATAAAAAATAATATTTCAAAAACAAGAACTCTTAATGCCTTCCTTTCATAGAAATATCGTACATCACTTCCTCTAATTTCTTTAGATTCCACTTTATTGAGTCAGATTTCTTTCTCAATTCACCATTTCTTAAATGCAGTTTTAAGAATTCACCATAAATATCATGCACTAATTCTTTTATTTTCACTGCTTCATCAAATTTTTTATGAATAACATCATAAACAGCTTTTCTTACAAGCTCTCCTGTCAAATCGCAAAGTCCGCTTAAGTAGTCCTCTGCGCTTACTCCAAGGCTTGCTCTTGCTGGAATTTTGTTGTTTTTTACAAATTCATAGAAAGCAATTGCCTCAACATACTCTTGGAATGCGACTGAATTGATGTTTATGTCTGTTATTATGTTGATTTTTTTAAGTTTATTGACTTTTTCTTTAATTTTTTTGATTATTTGGGAAGCTGTTTTTAAGTCATTTCTTTGCGCAGCATATATTATTTGCTTGGAAAGAGTTATGATCTCTCTTGAAGTTTGGATTACTTCTTCCCTTTCCATGTCAATTTTATGCATCTCTCCCCTTATTTTCCTAAATTCATTTTTGTTGAACATATCAGTTAAAGATTTTGTTATGTATATAAAGGTTTTTGAATAAAATTCTGTGGAATTCCGAAACCATAGACAATTCAGAGAATTTTCTGGGTTCCGAAATCTTCGATTTCGAAACATTTAAATATCACTTTCAGCCTGAAAACCTTATGGCTACTCCTTTCAGGGAAGTGATAGAATTTTTTGATAGTATTGGCTTATTTGATGTTGTGCTGCCTTTCCTTCTTGTCTTTACCATTGTTTTTGCAATACTCGAAAAGACAAAAGTACTAGGCACAGAAGATATTGAAGGCAAGAAATATACAAAGAAAAATCTTAATGCAATTGCATCTTTTGTTCTAGCATTTCTTGTTGTTGCTTCATCTCAGCTTGTTGAAATCATAACAACTGTTTCAGCAAATGCAGTTGTTGTATTGTTCCTTTCTGTCTTATTCTTGCTTTTGGTTGGCTCTTTTTATAAAGAAGGCGAACCAGTATTTCTTGAAGGAGGCTGGAAGATAGTATTTATGATAATTGTATTTGTAGCTATAATAGGCATTTTTCTTGACGCAATAAAAAGCCCAGATGGCAGAACTTGGCTTGAGCGCTTAGGAGATTTTACAGGCTCAGGTAGTGATGAGTTAGCCGGCTCAACCATCCTATTAGCTTTGATAGTATTATTTATTATCTATGCAGTTAAAGAGCACCCAAAAGAGGCAAAACATTCATAAAATTTATATACTAATATTAAAATAAGTAAAATTTAGCTTAAAGAGGTGCTAAATGGTTGCAGAAGCCTTTAGACTTGAAGGATTTTTTAGAGCATTAGAGAGATGGGGCTTAATAGATGTAATGCTTCCTTTCTTATTGTTTTTTGTGATTATTTATGCAGTGTTGCAGAAAACACATATTTTGGGTACTGAAAAGAAAAATCTTAATGTTGTTGTTGCTGTTGTAGTTGCTCTGCTTGTGGTTATTCCTCATGTGACTGGAAGGTTTCCTGCAAATGCAGACCCTGTACTTATTATAAACGAAGCATTGCCCCAAGTTTCAATAGTGCTTGTTGCAGTTGTTTTCTTGCTGATTTTAATAGGCGTATTTGGACAAGACTATGTTTTTCTTGGAGTTACAATGCCTGGCTGGATTACACTTGTGTCCTTAATTGTAATCATTTTGATATTTGGAGGAGCAGCTGGCTGGTGGGACAACAGCTTTGGCTCAACTTTAGAGAACTTTTTTGGAACAGAAGGCATAGCAATTTTTATAATGCTTATATTTTTTGGATTAGTTATAGCATGGATTACAAGCGATTCAAAAGAAAGGGAAGAAAGAACAATACTAAATAGATTAGGCATGGATTTCAGCAAGCTTTTTGGAAAGAAATAGGCAAAAATATTAATGGAGAATATGGCAACATTTCTTGATGTAACAGGCTTGGAGCATTTCACAAATATTTTTGTTTTTCTTTTTGTTTGGTTAGTTGGTTACGCTGTTTTGCTGTGGACAAAGGTTTTAGGTGAGAATAAATTTGTTCATGCGCTTATTAGCTTGTTATTGGCAATATTTGTTTTAATATCACCTCTTGCAACAAGCATTGTAGCAGATATTGCACCATTTATTGCAGTTGTTTTTTTGTTTATAATTCTAATATCAGTTGCAACAAAGATGCTTGGTGGTGATATAGAGGCATTTCCTGCACTTAGAGGCATTTTTATAGTATTTGTTATACTTATTATACTTATTGTTGCTGGCGTAAAAGTAAGAGAAAAGATTAATGTACCATCAGAAAGACAAACAGATCTTTCAAAAACAGTAAATCTTATTTTTCATCCAACATTTCTTGGCACAGTCTTAGTTTTGGCAATAGCTGTTTTTAC
>CAZSIU010000161.1:0-2555 GCA_964607225.1 uncultured Methanosarcinales archaeon
CCTGTTCTTCTTACTGCAAAGCCTTCTATTTTGCCTTTTGCAGCAGCTTTTCTTTGATATTCTTCTTTAATTCTTGCTAATTTTGCTTTTACTAATCCAATATGATGCTGGGTTCTTTTGTTGTATTTTGTAGTTGATAGTTCTTCCTCTAATTCTTTTACCTTTCTATGATATGCAGACTCATGCGATTTAACATCCTTTATATTATATTGTTGCATAGAATAAAGTTAAAGAAAACGGTATAAAAAGGTTTGTTATGGGAAAAGTGAATTTAATTTGTGTTATACATCGAGAGGCTCTGATGCCAAATGTCGTTTTTCTCCGACCGACATTTTATAATATAAATGAGAATTTTTTATTTCAATAATTCTACAACTTTATTATAAACTTCTGGAACTTTGGATGGATGGGTTAAAGTACTGTGAAATGTGTCTAATCCAGAAACTTCTTGACCTTTTACTACAAAATTGGTTGCGCCATTAAGTGCAACACTTTCGACTCTGATAGTTTCATCCCAAGGTTTATTTGAATCGTCAAAGCAACAGTCTCCAGCGATAGTTATATATTTAGTATCACCTGGAGTTTCATCTGAGTTTAATTTTGTTAGGAATGGACTTCCAGCAGTCATATCTCCACATTCTAAACCTGCGTGAAATGGTCCACAGAGTTGCTTTATATAACCATATATCCCATGATTTGGAGTACCAATTGTAATTAGAGTATCAACATTTTGACTTCCATATTTACTTATATACTCTCTTGCTACCAATCCACCCATACTATGAGCTATGAGTATGACTTTGTTTTTTCCGGTATAGGACTTCAATGTTTCTATCGTTTTGCTAATTCTATCAGCATAAGTCGAAATAGATTGCTCATCTTCGGTACCAATTATAGAACCTCTATCATCATAAACACCTAAATAATAAGTAGTTCTTACTGAAACTGGTTTACTTAATTTACCCCATAAGCCTGCCTCAATTGCTTCTTTTTTAGCACTTGGCAATAAAATTCCTTTATTTGTGTAAATCCCACCAGCCTCGAGCTTATTTTGAAATTCTGAAAAGGTATTTATAGAATAATCTACATTATCTTTTTCTTGTGGAGAGTGTCCATGTATAAAAACAATAGGTAGATTAGTATTTGGGTCAATTTTTGCTGGAGTGTAAACTTCTTTACAATCTGCGGGACAGGTTTTTGAATTCTCATTAGATTCACAAATTGAATTGCCACATGTAACTTTATCACAAGTGGTAGTTATTTTATTGCAATATTCATCAAATTTACATCTGCAATCATTAGGGGTAATTAAACAATTCTCTCCTTTACTCTTTTCACATATCCCATTTTCGCATTCTGACAATTTGCAATCTTTAGTGCAACCAGAGTTGCATTCTCCTGCAGTGCATAGACCATCACCACAATGAAACTGGGCTTTACAGTTCCCACAATCTTTAGCACATGAGGAACAATCCTCATTTTTTTGGCAATATCCATCCCCACACCACTCACAATCATCATAACATGATCCTATCTCATCTTTCTGACATGTTCCGTCTCCACACCAAACACAATCCTTTTTACAAACGTATAATTCATCAGGATTACATTTAGAATTGCCACAAAATTCTATACCTAGTAAAAGAAAATTTCCTCTTTTTATTGCACCAAAAATATTTTCTTTTTCTATCGGTGTGTTTAATGCTATAACTTCTAAAATTAGTAATAAAGCTATAGGAATTATAAGAAAAAATAGTAATTTTTTATAATTTACTTTGTTATGTTGAAGTTTTTCTCCACAGAACTTACAAAATTTACCTTTTCTGTTTTCTTTCCCACAATTCTTACAATAAACCATGTTACTTTAATTTATGTCCACAGTGATGGCAAAATTTACCTTGTGAATCTGTCTTTTTGTGGCATTTAGGGCAATGGAAATTTTCTTTAGATTTATGCCCTTTTTTCCTTTTTACTAGCCAATAAGATAATATTGCTATTCCAATGACTACAACTACTATAATACTTATTATTAGGATGGATTTATTATTTTTGAACTGAAATCTTTGAGATGTAATGCCACTAGATGTTTTTTGGCTTTCTGTTTCAACTGAAGATGTCTTGGGAATATTTCTTTGTAATTCTTCTTCCTTTGTAACTTTTTTACAAACTCCGCAATCATCAGAACAGGAAGAGCAGCTTTCGCTTTGTTGACAAGTGCCATCTCCACACCAAGTGCAATCTAATTTACATTTACCTTTTTCGCTTTCTTCACAGATGTTATTACCACAGTAGGTTTCACAAAAACCACTGGGATTACATCTTTCATTAGAGCTACATGCACAATCAGAACCAGAATTTTTACAGTTCTCTCCTTCATTTTTGTCACAAAAAGTATCACCTAATACATAAGCGAGAGGACTACATTTGTTATGTACACAAAATTTACCTTCACATTCTGAGCCAGTAAAACATTGAAGTCCATCACATTTGCCCACATCATTTGGGCAATTCGAACATATTTCATAGGGTTTCTCTATTACCTTATTACCACAATA
>CAZSIU010000162.1:0-2555 GCA_964607225.1 uncultured Methanosarcinales archaeon
ATTAAAAGATGTAAAAATTACAAAAAGTGATGTAAGAGAACTTGCAAAGTACCTTGGCTTAGAAATCTGGGACAAACCATCAAGTCCCTGCTTAAGCTCAAGAGTTCCTTATGGGCAAGAAATTACATTAAGAAAATTAGCTATGATTGAAGAAGCTGAGAATTTCTTGAAAGATTTTGAAATCAGAGAATTAAGAGTTAGGAATTTCGGCAATTTAGCAATAATCGAAGTTAATGAAGAAGATAAATCTATTATAAATAATAATTTTGAGTTAATCCAAAAAAAATTCAATAAAATTGGTTTTAATGAGATAATAATTTCCAATTTTAAAAGCGGAGCTTTAAACTTGATGATAAATGTACGAACAGAAAATTAAAAGGCTTATGTTGGGGGTATCAAATAAGAAGATTAAGATAGACAAAGCCATAAAAAAATTAAAATTTTTACCATTTGAAGATTTGGGATTTGCGAAATTAGACTATCACAGAGCTTTAAGAAAAGGATTTCCAGAAGTTGTTTTCTGCCAAAATAAAACAAAAGAACAAGTTGTTAGTATAGTTGAAAAATTAGTGAGCAACAATGCTGTTGTGCTTGCAACAAGAGCAACAGAAGAGATGTTTAATGAAGTTAAAAAATATGTTAAAAATGTTAAATATAATAAAATTTCAAAAACACTAATTATCTCAAAAAATAAAATACAAAAAAAAGGTAAAATTCTTATTTTGAGTGCTGGCACATCTGATATTAGTGTAGCAGAAGAAGCTGCTGTTGTTGCAGAAGCAATGGGCAATAAAGTAGAGAAGCTTTATGATGTTGGAGTTGCTGGATTACATCGCTTATTAAGCAATAAAGAGAAAATTGAAGATGCAAATGTGCTAATAATTGTTGCAGGCATGGATGGGGTTTTGCCAAGCGTTGTCTCTGGGCTTATCGGAAAGCCAATTATTGCAGTGCCAACTTCTGTTGGTTATGGAGCTTCCTTCAAAGGTATTGCTCCTTTATTAACAATGCTTAATGCTTGCTCACCAGGTGTTGTTGTTGTAAACATAGATAACGGATTTGGTGCAGGATATTTTGCTAGTCTGATTAATAAGTGATTCTTATGAAAGTTGCTTATTTTGATTGCTTTTCTGGCATAAGCGGAGACATGATAATTGGTGCTTTGATAGATTTAGGTTTAGATATTAATTTTTTAAAAAAAGAATTAAAGAAATTGAATTTGGGAAATTATGATATCAAAGTTAAAAAAGTTATTAAAAATGAAATCAGCGCAACAAAATTTGATGTTATTGTAAAACATAAACATTATCATAAAGAGCGCAATTTAAAAGAAATCAATAAAATAATAGAAAATTCAAAATTAGACAACAAAATAAAAAATACAATTAAAAAAATATTCAATAAAATTGCAGTTGCAGAATCTAAAATACATAATAAATCAATTAATAAAATCCATTTTCATGAGATTGGAGCGATAGATACAATAATTGATGTTGCTGGGGCAGTTATTGGTTTTAAAAAACTAAGAATTGAAAGAATCTACTGCTCAAAATTAAATGTAGGAACTGGTTTTGTTGAATTCTCGCATGGAAAATTTCCAATTCCAGCTCCTGCAACTGCTGAGATTTTGAAAGGAGTGCGTATTTATAATAATGACACTAAAGCAGAGCTTGTAACTCCAACAGGAGCTGCTATTATAACAACATTAGCAAAAAAATTTGGAGAAATGCCTGCTATTAAAGTTGAAAAAATTGGTTATGGAGCAGGGACTAAAGATTTAGAGCAACCGAATGTTTTGAGAGTTTTTTTAGGTAAAAGTGATAAAATGATAAATGAAACAATAAATGTAATTGAAACTAACATTGACAATATGAATCCAGAGATTTATCCTTATGTTATTGATAAATTGATGGAAAATGGTGCTTTAGATGCTTATTTAACAAACATAATAATGAAAAAAGGACGTCTCGCGATTAAATTAACTGTTTTGGCAGATATAAAAGATACAGATAAATTATGCAATATTATTTTTGATGAAACAACAACACTTGGCTTAAGAATTTATCAAGCAACAAGAAAAAAACTAGATAGAGAGATTAAAACAATAAAAACAAAATATGGAAATGTAAGAGTAAAAATTTCAAAATTAAATAATCAAATAAAAAATATAATGCCGGAATATGAGGATTGTGTTAGGATTGCTAAGAACAAAAAAATTCCTTTGAAAAAGGTTTATGAGGAAGTAAAAAAATTAACTTAAACCCCTTCAAACAACTTAGCCACTTTCTCTTTTCCTAATGCCAAAATAAAAGGTGCCAATTTTGGTCCTTTTTCTTTATTTAACAAAACTTTGTAAGCTGCTTTGAAGAAATCCTGTGGATTTAATTCTATTTTTTTACAAACATTATAGAATTCATTAAATAATGTTTTTTCATCATATTCTTTTTCTTTCAATAACTCAGCTATTGTATGCAATGCTTTCTTTTCTTTAGCTGTTAACTCAATATTTTTTGGTACATGTTTCTGCACTTCAAACTTAAGCTCTTCTAGAGCGT
>CAZSIU010000163.1:0-2554 GCA_964607225.1 uncultured Methanosarcinales archaeon
TTGTTGATGCTAATGACCCAGAAAGCATAAGGCAATATGCACAATATATTAAAAGTGGCGGCAAAATAATCCCAGGCGCTGAATTGGAAAATTTAGTGCCTGATAAAGGAAAATTAAAGAAAATTTTGGATTATGGGGTTTTGTGATTATTTTTAGATTTTATTATAAATACTAAAATGCCAGCTATAGAAGTAAGAAATTTGAGGAAAAGCTATGGAAATACTGTTGCACTTAATGGTATCTCTTTTGATGTGAAAGAAGGAGAAATTTTTGGCTTATTGGGCCCAAATGGAGCAGGAAAAACAACAGCCATCAATATCGTGACTGGGCTTTTAAGTAAGGATTCTGGTGAAGTAAAAATTCTTGGAAAAGACCCCGAAGATGCCAAGCAAGAAATGAATGTTGTTGTGTCATACACATGGTTGACTGGGATTATAAGTGTATACAATAACTTAAAGATTTACGGCAGATTGTATGGAGTTAAAGAACTGGATAAAAGAATTAATTACTTATTAAAATTATTTGAAATATCGGACATGAAAGACAGGCCATATCAAAAGCTAAGCGCAGGGCAGCAAACAAGAGTCAATTTATGCAAAGGCTTCATAAATAATCCCAAAGTATTACTATTAGATGAATGCACATTTGGCTTAGACCCTCATTTAGCTGATAAAACAAGAAAGATAATCAAGAACTTAAAAACGCATACAACTATACTTTTTACATCCCATAACATGCACGAAGTTGAGGAACTATGCGACAGAATTGCATTTCTTCAAAAAGGAAAAATAATATGGCAAGGACCGGCAAAAAAATTAAAGGAAATTCACAAAAAAAGAACTCTGGAAGAAGTCTTTATAAAAATCATGAGGGATGAGTTATGAAGTTTTATAGAGTTAAAGCCTTAATGCTAAAATATTGGTATATTGCCACAAGAAGAATTGACAGGCTGTTGGACATATTTTATTGGCCCCTTATCGGAATGCTGGTGTGGGGATTCACAACATACTATATAGCTGATTTAGTGCAGAATAATATGATTGTAAATGTTCTTCTTGGCGGCGCTATATTGTGGACAATATTTATAATAGCGCAGACAGATATGGGCATCTATATTTTAGAAGATTTTTGGAACAGAAACATATTCAACTTATTTGCAAGCCCTATGAAAAATTCAGAATTATTACTATCAATAGCGTTATTTGGATTATTGCGCTCTGCAATGAGCTTTTTATTTTTGATTTCAATTGCATATCTATTGTACTTGTTTAATTTGTTTAGCATAGGAATATTTTACATTGCTATTTTTGCTTTTGGTCTGATATTATTTGGATGGGTTGTAGGAATTTTCGTGACTGGATTTATTTTCAGGTATGGAGGAAGAGTGCAATCATTTGCATGGACTATAGGATGGCTAGTCCAGCCTTTCAGCGCAGTATTTTACCCATTAAGCAGCCAACCTATTTGGCTCCAAAAAATTAGTTTATTGCTTCCAACAACTTACATATTTGAAGGAATGAGAACAGCATTAAGTAAATCGGCGATGGATTGGAGAGGTCTGATTACTTCATTTTCCATCAACATAATTTTATTAATTTTAGCATATTTATTTTTTGAAAGTTCAATTAAAGCTGCGAAAAGGAAAGGAATGATTACGAGATTTTATGAATAAAATGCCGACAAAAGAAAAAGACTATTATAAAATCCTTGGAGTGCCTAAAAATGCCACAAAAGAAGAGATTAAGGCAGCTTATAAAAGATTGGCTAAGCAATATCATCCCGATTTAAACAAAAGCTCAGGTGCAGCTGAAAAATTCAAGGAAATAAACGAAGCTGCTTCTGCCCTTGCTGATGATCAAAAAAGAGCACAATACGACCAATTTGGCACAGCAGAAGCATTTAGAGGCTTTGAGGGATTTGACTTCTCTGACTTCATGTCGGACATTAGTGGATTTGGTTTTGATTTTGATAGAATTTTTGAGAATTTTTTTGGAGGCGGCTATGGAGGAAGAGCAAGAAGAAGACAAAGAGGCTCTGATTTAAGATATGATTTAGAAATTGAGCTTGAAGATGCTGCTTTTGGCTCAACAAAAACAATAAATGTGCCTAGGTTAGAGGAATGCGAGAAATGCCATGGGACAGGTGCTGAGAAAGAGTCTGATATTGTAAATTGCGCAGATTGTAATGGAAGAGGTATTGTAACAAGAACGCAAAGAACACCTTTTGGCTTATTCTCTACAACAACAACTTGCAGAAAATGCAGAGGAGAAGGAAAATACATAAAAAATGAGTGCAAAGAATGTGATGGCAAAGGTGTTGTAAGAAAAACTAGAAAGATAGAAGTAAAGATTCCAAAAGGAGCTGTTGATGGCACTAACCTAAGAATACAAGGTGAAGGAGAAACACAAGCAGGAATGTCACCTGGTGATTTATATATTGTAATTAATATCAAGCCACATAAAATATTTGAAAGGCATGGTAACAATATTTATGCCAAAATTCCAATTTCTTTTGTAACAGCTGCTCTTGGCGGTGAAATTGAAGTTCCAACTTT
>CAZSIU010000164.1:0-2545 GCA_964607225.1 uncultured Methanosarcinales archaeon
TACTTCTGTAGCTTAATTGGCTTTGCTTTTAATTGTTTGAATACTTTCCTGTAATCACTGTATGTCATTTACTCTACCTCAATTTTTGTTGCAAAGTTTTTTGTCATAAATTCTATTGCTTCTTGTTTTGAAATGCGATGGCTTGTTGGTACTTTTTTTGCTAATAATCTTCTTCTTTTTACTCTGTAGCCTGGTCTTTCAAGGGTGATACAAACCTCAAGCCCCATAATACCAATCTTTGGGTCATATTTCACACCTGGTATTTCTATATATTCATGAATTCCGAATGCTATATTACCATTGTTGTCAAATTGTTTTTCGTTCAACCTATTGTCAACTGAATCTAATAAACGAGGCAGTATTTTGATAACTTTATTTTTTCTTAAAGTTACTTTGCATCCAATTGGTAATCCTGGCCTCAGTCCCCATTCCTGTACTCTTTTATTGGTAATAGTCTTTACTGGAGTTGCATTTGTAATAGAGCTAAGCAACACTATTCCTCTCTCTAACTTTGTTTGGTCTTTTCCAGCGCCAATGTTCAATGTTATCTTTTCAATTCTGATGCTTTTCATTGGGTTCATCTTTGCTTAGCGTGATTAGTGGTTTATCATCTCCGACCACAAAGGCATATTTCTTTAAAGTCTCTATTAAATTATCTTTGTTGTCTTTGTAAATTATTTTGTTCTCAAAAATATCCTCAACAGTCCCTATTTCTCCTATGTGATTACCACCAATCAAAAATATTGTTGATTTTTTATCAAGCTTTAAATGCTTGGTGATTTTTTGTTCAGGTAATAATAAAAGAACTGAGTCTCCTACTTTATACGAGTTTTTATCAACTAAAATATTCTTACTATCAAATAAATTTAATTGAAGCTTTCCTTTTACAATTGTCTTTCCTATAATTTTACAAGGCTTAAGCAATGTTTCTTCTTTCTTTATTTTGACTAAATCAATTTTACTTTTCTCGTTCAATACAACTCTAAAGTATTCTTTTGTGTTTGTAAATTCGATTGTATCAAAAATACCTACAGGAAACCTAAAGTTTTTTCTAATTTTTCCATCAATTTTTATCTCATTTGTATTAAGTATTTTTTTAACTTCTTTGGTGGTGTTAGCGTAATTCAAAATTTCTTTTAGCAAAATAGCCAAAGGCACTCCTGTGTCTAAGCTATGTGGTCCAGGCAAAGAATTACTAATAAATTTAGGACCTTTTCTCTTTATCTTCCATGTTTTTGGCGCAGCTAATCTCTTTAAATGTCTTTTTGCCATTTTATCTACTCTCTAAGGCTTTCTGTCTGAATCTATCATCTAAATTTAATTCGGTAACCATAAGGTTTGAGGGGTGCAAAGCCAATAATTTCTTTGTTCCGTCCCTTTTAGTAATTTCAATGCCACTAACAAAAATCCTTGTTCCATTTAAATCTATATTCTCTACTTTGCCTTCATATTTTCTAAAATTGCCGCGTATAACTTTTACCTTATCTCCTTTCCTTAAGCCTATATTTCTCTTGCCATATTTTTTCCTCAGCTCTTTTGAAAGATGTGAATGCACAAATTTCTGTTTAGTATGAATAGGAGCGAATAGTCTATACTTTCTTTGTTTTCTTGGCTTCTTGCTGCTTTTCCAGGTTTTTGAAAAATCCTTCATTTTAATTAAATTACGAAGCTTGCTATTTTGGCTATGCCCGGCCAGCGCTCGCAAGATTCTTTTGCGATTGCACCTTTAAAGATAGTACCTTTTGGATTGCCTTTGTCGTCCTTTAAAATGACAACGGCATTATCTTCAAACTTTATTCTAGTACCATCTGCTCTTCTATATTCCTTCTTTTGTCTTACTATAACAGCATATACTACTTGTTTTCTAATATCTGGTCTTCCGCTTTGCACAGATGCCATAACTAAGTCACCAACACCACAGCTCGGCAGTCTTCCCTTTACTGTTTTTAATCCCATAACTGTAAATATTTTAATTATCTTTGCTCCTGAATTATCACAAGTTTCAATTTTGCTTCCGACGGGAATCGACCTTGTAATGTTTGCTTTTAACGGTTGCATTTATTTTTCCTCTTCAGCTTTTGCTTCTTCCTTCTTTGCAACAATCTTTGCATCTTCTCTTGCTTCCATTTTTTCTTTAAAACCTTTTGCAGCACCTATTTTTTGTATAATAACAAAGTTTTTTGTTTTGCTTAATGGTCTACATTCCATAATATTGACAATATCACCTTCTTTTGAATTAATGCATTCTGGATTATGAACCTTCAACATTGTTCTTCGCTTTTCATATCTCTCATATTTTTTCAAAAAATGTAGCCTCTCAAATTCTATAACTGCAGTTTTTTTCATCTTTGTTGATATTACTGTACCTACAAATCGTCTTCCTCTTACAATTAATTTACCATGGAATGGACATTTAGTGTCATTACATTTTTGTTTTGGAAGTTCCAAAACAACCCCTATGTTTCTTGATTGTGTCTCTGACATTTTTTATCTATTTTATTTTGTTTGGTAATTTATGATACTTATTTTGTATCTATTATTTTTT
>CAZSIU010000165.1:0-2540 GCA_964607225.1 uncultured Methanosarcinales archaeon
TTTTAGAGGCAAAAAGCAGCATTCCAAGGGCTATGCTTATGGAGAATGCAGGCAGGGCAGTTTACCAAATTATAAAACAAAGGTTTGACTTGAAAGACAAAAAAATTCTTGTTGTTTGCTACCATGGCAATAATGGAGGAGATGGTTTTGTTGCTGCACGGCATTTGTGTGATGAAGCCGAAACAGATATTCTTTTTATTGGCGACGAATCAAAGTTAAAAAAAGAGTCAATGTCCAATTTCAAAAAAATTGAGCACAATGAAAAAATACAGTTTTTAGTTGATGATGTTGATTTTAATGAATATGATATCATTATTGATGCAATTTTGGGCATTGGAATACAGGGCAGGCTGAACAATGAGATTTCTGCTGTGATAGATGACATAAATAACTCAAAAGCATATAAAGTTTCTGTCGACATACCAAGTGGATTGGATCCAGACACTGGTGTTGTTGTTGACAAATGCGTTAATGCAGATTTAATAGTTACATTTCATGATTTGAAAAAAGGGCTTGAGAAATTGCAGGACAAAACTATTGTTGTTGATATTGGCTTGCCTAAGTAAAAATGCAAAATGAAATTTATTATAAAATCTCAAATAAAATTGCCAAAAAGAAAAAAAGATAGCCATAAAGGTGACAATGGATTAGTCCTTGTTGTTGGAGGCTCAAAAAATTTTGTTGGCGCTATTACACTTGCAGGTTTAGCAGCATTAAGAAGTGGATGCGATTTAGTGAAAATTATCGCACCTGAAAAAGTTGCATGGGCAATAAACGCTTATTCTCCTGATTTAGTGACAATGAAATTAAAAGGCGATTTTTTTAAGCTAAATCATTTTGGTATTATAAAGAAATCAATGGAAAAGTTTAATGTCTTATTAATAGGTAATGGTATGGGTTTGAAAAATGAAACTAAAAGACTCATTAAAAAAACAATAAAAAATATTAAAAAATTTAAAATTATTGATGCTGATGCCATCAAATTAATTTCTATGAATAATTCTGAAAATTCAATAATAACGCCTCATTCAAAAGAATTAGAAATCTTTTTGTTGAATTCAAAAATCAATAAGAATATTATTAATAAAATCAATAATACAAAAAATATTCAAGAAAAATCAACATTAATCAAAAAAACAACTCAACAGTTTCTTGATAAAAATAACATAATTTTATTGAAAGGAAAAATTGATGTTATTATCTCACAAAACAAGATATTCTACAATAAAACAGGAAATGCAGGCATGACAAAAGGTGGCACAGGAGATGTTCTTGCAGGTTTATGCGCTGGCTTTCTTGCACAAAGCAAAGATTTACTTCAAAGTGCAGTAAATGCAGCATATTTTAATGGTTTAATTGGAGATATTTTATTAAAAAAGAAGAAAGGTTTTACTTATTTAGCTAGTGATATGGTGGAGGAGATAAAAAGGGTAAAGGGTTACTCCTGAACATACTCTGTGCCTAATACCAAGCAAATCTCTGCTTTCTTTAGCTCTTTGCCAAGGTAAGCTACATGGTCAAAATTGGTAAACCAATTTTTGTTGTTTTTCTCGTTGTAGTCAAATATTGACGTGTATAAATCTTGGGCTCTTCTGCCTCTGAATTCTTTTAGAATAGTATGTTGGTAATCACAAACAGCAACTCCAATATCATGCGTGTCCCAGTAAATCCTGATTAAAACATAACATCCTTTGTCACCTTTATAATCTTTATAGTCGTCATATTTCCTTGCCTCTATAACTTCAAAATCATCTGCTAATTTCTTATCCTTGACCCATGCTGGTCTTTCCATTGCCATATCAAAAGTGAATTTTTACTCATTTAAAATGCTTTTGCTTTGAATTAGTAATTATTCAAAACCACAAACTTTAAATACTATTTAAAAAGCTATTTTTAAGATTATACTTTAAAATAATCAAATTACTATTAAGAATACTATTATAACAATGGTAAAAATACAAAAACTTCCTTCTGGACAATTGGTTATTACAATTCCAAAGCTTCTTGCCGAGTATGAAGGCTTAAAGAAAGGAATGGAGCTTGAGTTCAAGAAGCATAAAGATGGGTTTATACTTGAAATTAAAAAGAAAAAAGATAGCAAATGAAAATTGAAGATTTAGCAGAATTATTGGGAAAAACTAGAGCAGAAATAGAAGAAATTCTCAAAAACAATGATATTATTGAGCTAAAATTAAGCGAAAGAAAATTGAGGTACAAGGAAAAAGATGATGACTTAAAAATCTATGAATAAAACAAAAATCAATAACATCGAAAATTAGTGGAATGCGAGTGAGCTTGGAGATGAGCGAGCGAGAGGCGAGCTCTCGCATGTCACACGAACTCGCTCACAACTTTCCGATTTTCGGGGTTTTCGGAACCGACAAAAGCAAAGCTTTTGTGGTCCAGAAAATTCCGAGGAATGCGAGTGAGCGAAGCGAAACTCGCTCACAACTGACGGAATTTTGTCGGAATATAGATTTCCGCAAACTTTAAAAAGAAAATGTTCAATAAATTATCCAAAAAAAGAAAATGGTAACTGA
>CAZSIU010000166.1:0-2530 GCA_964607225.1 uncultured Methanosarcinales archaeon
ACAAGCAATTCTCAACCTTTTTTGCCTCTGTTCTTGAAGCAACATCAATAAAAATAATGAGTCTTGTGTCTATATTGTTGCTTGCTAGGATTCTTTGCATAACCTCAAATGGTTTGTTTAAGGTTACATAAACTCCTGGAATATTTTGCTCAACAAGGGATTTAACAGCATCAATAATTGTTTTTTGATAATTCTTTGCATCAACTGTTATTAGAAGTATATAATCCTTTAGACTTTTTATCTCTTTTTTAAAAGTTTCTTTGAGCTCTAACATCTTCACCACTTTTTAAAGTTCAAATCAATTACTATTAATATAAACTTTTCGTATTAAGCAATATAAGATATAGTAAGTGACACAAATTTTAGGACAATTTATTTGTCACTTACTATCTTAGAAAATGACACAAATGTCCAATAATTAATGTCATTTTCTAATAAAACATAAATCTTTTATATTAGTGTAAACTAATATTGTAAAAAAGGGTGATATCTTTGACTGTTGAGCGTATAAAGACAGGCACACCAGGACTGGACCATGTTTTGAAAGGTGGCTTAAGAAAGAATTCTACTTTGGTTATAACAGGCGCTCCAGGAACAGGCAAAACAATCATGGCTTTGCAGTTTATTTACTATGGAGCAAAAGATAGTAATGAAAATGGAATTTTCATAACAACAGAAGACAACCTTGATGACATAAGGCAGAATGCAAATAACCTTGGCATGGACATCCAAGCTATGGAAAACAAAGGCAAAATATTCTTTGTGCAAAAGCCCTTGACGACATTGAAAGGAGGCATTGCATCTATAAAAGGTTTGATTGATGCTATAAAAAAGAATAACATAAAGAGGGTTGCTCTTGACTCGTTAATATTTTTTGACTACCTTTATCCAAGATTCAACAGCAATAGAATGGAATTTAGAAGACAGGTGCTTTTGTTTATGCAGCAGATGAAAAAAGCTGGAGTTACTTTTCTTGCAGTCTCTGAAAGAGCTGTCACAGATTTTGACAGATTGACTTATGATATGATGGACTTTGTTTTTGAAGGCTTTATAGTGCTTTCAAGAATAAGAAAGGGCTCTTATTTTGAAAGAGTGCTTACAGTAGCTAAGATAAGAGGGCAAGACCACAGCTTGGATGTTTATCCTATCACTATAGGTGATGACGGATTAAAGATTTTATACGATCAGACTCCATTTTCTTTGGTTGAGAAAGAAGAAACCGGGTTTAAGTAAGAATTTAAAAAATTAGTTATGTGCCTTCTTCCCAAGAGTAAAGATACTTGATTTGTTCTTCGTCTAATTTATCAATCTTAACCCCTAGGGTTTGAAGTTGAAGTTCTGCAATCTTATTGTCTATTTCTTCTGGTAGGGTAATCACCTTTGGCTGTAATCTGCCCTTGTTTTTAATTAAATATTCACAAGCTAGAGCCTGCCCACAAAAAGATGTTGACATTACCTCGCTAGGATGCCCTTCGGCAAGTGCCAAATTGACTAACCTGCATTGACCTAAAGCAATAATCCTTCTTCCATTTTTTAATGTAAATTCTTCCACTAAAGGTCTTATTTCTCTTACTTTTGTTGCCATATTTTTTAGTCCTTTATAATCAATCTCCACATCAAAATGGCCTGCATTTGCCAATATTGCTCCATCTTTCATCTCACTTATGTGTTCTGTTTTTATAACGTTTTTATTGCCAGTAACTGTTATAAATATATCCCCTATTTTGGCAGCTTCTTTCATTGGCATGACTCTAAATCCGTCTAATTTTGCTTGTAATGCCCTAAAGTGATTTACTTCTGTTACTATGACATTTGCTCCTAAGCCTTTTGTTTTCAGGCTTACTCCTTTGCCACAATCGCCATATCCTGCCACTACTACATTTTTGCCTGCAAATAAAATATTTGTCCCTCTCAAAATCCCATCAATGGTACTCTGTGCAGTTCCATAGTAGTTGTCTAGTAGATGCTTGGTTTTGTTATCATTGACAGCTATAACTGGATACTTCAAAGCCTTGTCCCTTTCCATAGCTCTAAGTCTTACTATCCCTGTTGATGTTTCTTCCGCACCTCCGATAACGTCTGGAATTAATTCAGAATGTTTTGTATGTATCTCAGTTACCAAATCACAGCCATCGTCAATTGTTATTTGAGGCTTGAATTCTATTACTTTATTCAGATACCTGTAGTAATCTTCTTTAGTCTCGCCTTTATACGCATAAATTTTAATTCCATCTTTTGCTAACGCTGCTGCGACATCATCTTGCGTGCTCAATGGATTACAAGAACAAGCAGCAACATCTGCGCCACCAGCTATCAATGTTTTAATTAAAACAGCAGTTTCCTTTGTTATGTGTAGACAACTTCCTATTCTTATTCCACTTAGAGGTTTCTCTTTCTCAAAACGCTTTTTTACTTCAAGCAAAGCACCCATCTGCATTTCCGCCCATTCAATGTTTAATTTGCCTTGCTCTGCAAGCTTAATGTCTTTAATTTCATAATTAGTACCTTTGTTCATTAAAATCACCAAAAT
>CAZSIU010000167.1:0-2518 GCA_964607225.1 uncultured Methanosarcinales archaeon
ATCCTGACTTGCTTGAGGCAGGCTTTGTAATACAAAGCAATGACAAATTCCACAAGATATCTGAAAGCGTTAGAGAGGATATTGGGATATTGGATTCAAAAAGAATATTTTTCGAGTGGAATGAATGGCTCAAGAGGCATGTAAAGAAAATGGACTTTCACAGTAAACTATAGGCTTAATACAATATAATATTATAAAAATTATGGAGCGACTTTGCAAAGTAAAGGTAAAAAAAGTAATCCGCTTGCAGATGCCTTAAACAGAAGTGTGAATTAGAAAGTATGTCAAACAGTTTTCAAAAAAAAGAGGTGGAATTATTTAGATGCCTTCGGATATAGACAAGCAGAAACTTCTGTCATTAATGGAAATTTACAAGAAACACTTAGAGAAAGAACTGGGCACCAAAGTGGAAGACATAAAGACAAAGCCCATTACAAGGGAATATAAGGAATTCAAGGCAGATTTTCTTCCAAAGCATATGACTTGGTATGAGAGATCTTGCAATCTGAGCGAAAAAATATTGAAAGTAAAGCCGGATGCAAAAAGAGCAGCAGAAATCCAGGAAGCTATTGAAATAACTCATTTGGGCATAACTCCAGCAGGGGCTGTTTCGTTCTCGTATCTCATACCTATATTAGCTAGTATCTTCGGCTCTCTTTTTGCCTTTGTTGTGTTTAACTCAATGTTCTTTGTCTTTTTATTTTTGATTGGTGCACTGCTTACCATAAAACCATTTGGCAGGCTGCCCGAGTTTATGGCGAACAACTGGCGCTTAAAAGCCTCAAACCAGATGGTGCTTTCTATTTTCTACACTGTAACCTATATGAGGCACACCTCGAATTTGGAGAAGGCAATAGAGTTCGCAAGCCAGCATTTGGCTCCTCCCTTGTCATTAGACTTGAAAAAAGTGCTTTGGGATGTTGAAACGGAAAAGTACTCATCTGTGAAGGAGGCTCTTGACATTTATCTAGAAACATGGAAGAAATGGGATGTTGAATTTATTGAAGCATTTCACCTGATTGAAAGCTCTTTGTATGAAGGAGATGAAGCGCGCCGCTTAAATGTGCTTGACAAAGCGCTTGATGTAATCCTTGATGAAACCTATGAAAAAATGCTCCATTATGCGCATAACTTGCAGAACCCTATCACGATGCTCCACATGCTCGGCATAATACTGCCAATCTTGGGGCTGGTTATACTCCCGTTAGTAGTGAGCTTCATGCAGGAAGCAAAATGGTATCACATTGCTGTTATATACAACTTGCTGCTGACTGTTATTGTGTATTATCTTGGCAAAAATATTTTATCAAGAAGGCCTACCGGATACGGAGACACAGATATTTCAGAGGAGAATCCTGAGCTGAAAAAATACAAGAATATATTGATAAAATTGGGAAACAAGGAAGTCCAAATAACTCCCTTGATAATAAGCATTTTTGTCGGTGTTTTATTTCTTTTGATCGGTTTGAGCCCATTATTATGGCATCTTGTTGGCTTGCCTGATTTTGGGATTGGGGGAGAGGACTTAACAACTCAATGCGGGCAAAAATTCTGCTTTTTGGAATACAGGAATGACAAATCTGGAGGGAAAATAGGACCCTATGGCTTAGGCGCCTCTTTGGCAAGCTTGTTTGTGCCTTTGAGCATCGGGCTTGCTGTGGGGATATATTACAGGATGAGATCAAAAAATATTTACAAGATAAGGGAAAGGGCAAAGCAGCTGGAGTTGGAATTTGCAGCTGCCTTGTTCCAGCTTGGCAACAGATTAGGAGACAACCTGCCTGTTGAAATTGCAGTCGGCAAAGTTGCAAATATAATGGAAGGCACTATATCAGGCAGCTTTTTTCAGCTGGTGAGCCTGAACATAAGAAGGCTTGGAATGGGCATTGAAAAGGCAATATTCGATCCATTGCATGGCGCTCTTGTCTCGTTTCCAAGCAATTTGATTGAAAGCTCTATGAAGGTTTTGACCCAGGCAATAAAAAAAGGTCCTTTGATTGCAGCCCAGGCATTGACTAATGTTGCAAGGTACATAAAAGAAATACACAAGGTAAATGAAAGATTGAAGGATTTGATGGCTGATGTAATATCTTCAATGCGCTCGCAGATTAAATTTTTAACTCCCGCAATTGCAGGCATTGTGATTGGCATAACATCAATGATAACTTCCATATTGGGAAAACTGAGCCAGCAAATACCACAAACAATCGGTGCCAGTGGCGGAGTGGAAGGAACTTCCTCAGCCTTATTGGACATATTTGGAGTTGGAATACCAACATATTACTTCCAGGTTATAGTCGGAGTTTATGTGGTGCAGATAACCTATATATTAACGATTATATCAAACGGAGTAGAGAATGGCTCTGACAAGTTGACTGAGAAATACCAGCTTGGCAGCAATATGATTAGAAGCACAATATTATATGTAATTATATCTGCAGTTGTTATGATATTATTCAATTACATAGCTGGAGAAATCTTGACAAGGACTATAACCGCTTAAGAAAAAGTGGGGCAG
>CAZSIU010000168.1:0-2516 GCA_964607225.1 uncultured Methanosarcinales archaeon
GCATGCTTTTTGCTAGGCTCAAGCTCAGAAATTCTGAATTGTGAAGCGCCAACTTTTTCTTTAATTACTAAATTCCAATCTTTAAGCATTTCTCTTAGCTCTTCGTCTGTCTTAATAAATAAGGAAATATTATCAGATTTTTGCAAGCCAGCTTTTTTCCTTAATGCTTGCACTCTTCTCATTAACTCTCTTGCAAAACCTTCTGCTTCAAGCTCATCAGTCATTTCTCTATTTAAGTAAATAAAGCCATGCCTAAAAGTCCCTTCTTCATAAGGCATTTGCACTTCTCTTGTAATAATTAAATGCTCTTTTATAATACTTATTTCTTCGCCATCAATCGTAAAAGTGTACTTACCTTTTTCCTGTATATGCTTAAGCACAGTTTCTGGGCTATCAATTGTAAGCTGAGCAATTATCTTAGGCACCAAGTCACCAAAATCTCTTAGTTTTGAGTAATCAGCTTTTATTTTTACTTTTAAATTTGGCATAGATTCAGCAAGTCCAATTTTTTTCACATTTATCTGCTTTCTTATAACATCTCTTAACTGCTCAACAGCATTCTTAGTTTTTTTGTCTTTTGTAACAATAATAATTTCTTTTAATGGCCATTTTATGCCAAGCTGTATTCTTTCTCTTACTGCAAGAGCACTTTGCACAACTCCAAAGATTGCTTGCATATTTTCTTCAAGTTCTTCGTTAATCAACCCTTCATCATGCTTTAACCAGCCATACAGGTGAATGCTTTCTTCTTTCAGTTTAAATTCACGCCTTAAATTCTGATACATAAGTTCTGTTATAAATGGAGCAATCGGCGCAAATAATTTCATTGTTTCCAACAAAACATTAAACACAGTATAAAGTACAATTTTTTTCTCTTCATCACTGCCCATTGAGGCTTTATCACGAGTTGATTGTATATATATTCTGCTAAGCTCAAGAAATAAATCTTCCACAATCCATGGTATTTCATTAAGTCTATAATCATCAAAGGTTTCTGTTGCTTTTTTAATAGCAGAATTTGATTTTGAGAAAATATATTTTTCCTCTACATCAAGTTTGTTGCTAAAATCTAGTTCAGCAGGATCCACTTTAAGATTTTTTGCCATCTCTATTACAAATTTGTGTAGATTCCAAAGCACACTCAAGTTTTTGTGCTTAACCTTCATACCATCAAAGTTGTAATTGATATCAACACCTGGAGATGTGCCTCCTATCATATAATATCGCAAAGTATCAGCTCCATATTCCATAACAACCTCTTGAGGTAGAATATAGTTGCCAAGCGATTTACTCATTTTTCTGCCTTGTGCATCATTAATAAAGCCATGCATGTAAACTGCTTTGAATGACTCATTGTTCATTGCAACCATTGAAGCAACAAAGAGCAAATTAAACCAACCCCTAATCTGGTCTATGCCCTCCAAAATAAAATCAGCTGGATACAGCTTTTCAAACAAGTCTTTTCTTCGTGGATAATCCAAACAATTCCAAGAAGCTGAGCCAGCATCTATCCATACATCTAAAATGTCAGGAATTCTTTCTTTCATTGCACCGCATTTGCATTTTATTTTTACCTCATCAATCCATGGCTTGTGCAAATCATCTGGAATTCTGCCAGCTAACTTTTTAAGCTCATCAATAGAGCCAACAACAACAAAATCATTGCACTGCTTACATTTCCAAACTGGCAATGGTGTACCCCAATATCTTTGTCTTGTAATTCCATTGTCTCTCAAATTTGCTAGCCAATTGTCAAAATTTCTTGAGCCAGCAAAATCAGGAATCCATTTTATATCTTTATTTAGCTCACGCATTTTGTCTTTTAAATCCTCAATCTTGAAAAACCATTGCGTTGTTGTTCTGTAAATCACAGGATTTTTGCAGCGCCAGCAATGCGCATAATCATGCTCTACTTTTGTTTCTGCAATTAACAAGTCTTTTTTCCTTATTTCTTCCGTTATTTTTTTATCGTCATTTTTTGCAACAAATCCTTTTAGGAAATCTATTGAGTCATCAAAGACACCTCTTTCTGTTAAGGTGTTAAGTGGCGGAATATTGTTGCGATGCCCAACCTCATAATCTTCTGGTCCACATCCAGGTGCCATATGAACTAATCCAGAACCTTGGCTTATATCAACATATTCTTCGCTTAAAACAATAGTATGGACTTTTGGGTGCTTTTTCTTTAGCTCTTTAAATTGATGTATCTCATTTTCAAATGGATGTATATACTCCAAGCCAAGAAGTTTGTCGCCTTTAAATTCTTCAAGAATAGAAAATTCTTTTCCTGCAATTTCTCCTATTAAGCTTGATGCTAGTGCTTTTGCAAGAATCCAAATTTCATCTTCTACTTTTGCTCTTACATAATCCAAGTTGGGATTTACCATAACCCCTAGATTAAATGGAATAGTCCAAGGTGTTGTTGTCCAAATTATCAAAAATTCATTTTGCTTGTCTTTTACAGGAAATTTAACAAAAATAGAATCATCAGTTACATTTTCATATTCAAGCTCATG
>CAZSIU010000169.1:0-2513 GCA_964607225.1 uncultured Methanosarcinales archaeon
CCAACAGAAAATCTGACGATATGAGAATCGTGCTTAAAAAATACTTGGAAAAATTAGATTCTAATCCTGATCAGCGTGAGTTAGTACAAAACATAATGGTTTCTCATCTGCACGATATAACCGCCGATGAAGAGAAAAAGCAAATTGATCGCGCTAAAACTAAAAAATTTCTTCTTGAATCAGCCGAGTGCTTGTCGGATCCCGGCCATAAAGCTTTTGTGCTTGAGGCCTCGGCGCATCTTTTAAGCGCCGATTGGACCAGCCAAACCCGAGAAGAGCTTTTGGCGATCATCGGCAAAAAATTTCATCCTATTGCCGAATTATACGCGACTGATTATGACTCGGAATGGTATCCGACAATAGCGTTTAAGAAAAATGCTTAAAACCCTCGCCAAAAAAATTATTACTAGCCCGCCCCTTTCGACTAAATATACTTCTGCGCATATTCCCAGACGGCTTGTGACGTATTTAGAAAAACTGGATATAGATATTCAGAATTGGGCGCTCGCCAAGTCCGATTTTTTTTCGCAAAAAGATTGGGGAAGAGTACAGATTAAAAAACTAAGAAATATTTTAGTGCACGCTGGGAGCAGCGTTCCTTACTGGCAAAAGCTTTTTAGAAAACTCGATTTAGATCCAGAAAGATTCCGCGATTTTGATGATTTGTCAAAAATACCAATAATTACTCGTACAGATATTAAGAAAATTCCTATTGAAAACCTGCTCGCAAAAAAAACTCCTCAACATCGGTTTGTAAGATCTTCTACTTCAGGATCTACCGGTGAACCGTTTGTTTTTTTTCAGGATACCCGAGACGTTTTTCGCAGGCGGATAAATACTTATCAAGAAATACGTTATATGGGCTTATCGCCGAAAGACATTTTTTTGGTTTTGGGGTTGGGAGCGCGTCGAGACCTGGATGATATGAGGTTTAGGATTAACCCGGCGGATCTCGATTCGGATGAACGCGCGGAGGATATCTCCAGCCTCGTTTTGTCTCTTGGAAATTTTAGTCTTATGACCACTCCATCGTATCTACACAGCTTTTTGCGTTTTTGTAAAAAGATGGGACTTCGTCCTAAGATAAATGCGATCATTTATTATGGAGAAGTTCTTAATGCGGAAGATCACAAGGTAGCAGAGGATTTTTTTAATTGCAACATTTATTCGACCTACGGCACAACGGAATGTTCGTTGGTTGGGACACAGTGTCGTCTAAAAAATTTTCATCTAGCGCCCTGGATGAATTATGTTGAGATTATCAAGGGCTTAAACGGCGGGCCGGGGAGGATAGTCGTCACTTTTTTCGAGAATTACGCCATGCCGTTCATACGATATGACATCGGTGATTTGGGTTATTTTCGAAATAGCATTTGTGCCTGCGGGGTAGGCACCGGCATAATCGAATTGGCGGGACGCAGTCTAGGCAATATACAATTCTCAAACGGCAAATCATATCCATTGAGCTTCATGCTGCAGCATATTTCTGATAATTATTCCGCCGAAATTGAGCGCGTCCAGTTTGAACAGTCCGGCGATGGTTTAAGGTTAATAGTAATGCCGACGGGAAATAGCCGCCAATTTGAAGATGTGAGGCAAAAGTTGAAAGAGTATTTTAATAAAATCTTCGATAATCGGGCCAGCGTTGTTATAGACAGTTCCGGAAGATTTTTTATAAATCAGGGTGGGAAGACACCATTAATATACAATGCCCATGAACGTTAATAAGGCCTTAATTCTCGCCGCCGGACGGGGCCGGCGGCTTATGCCTTTTACTAAAGACCGACCGAAGTGTCTGGTGGAAGTGGGCGGAAAACCGATATTATATTATCAGCTTATCGCGCTCCAGGCGCATGGCATCAGCAATGTTACAATGGTAATCGGATACCTTGGAGGTAAAATTAAAAAATATGCAATCACGCACTTCCCGCGCATTTCTTTTAATTTTATAAAAAATGATTTGTATTCCGTTACCAACGATATTTATTCTTTTAATCTGGCGGAAAAGTATTGCAGAAATGATTTTGTTCAAATTGACTCCGACGTATTGTTTGATCCAGATATCATTCGCGGCCTGATTTTAAACTCAAAGGATAGCAGTATAGCTGCTATCAGAAAAGCGAATTGCGGGGAGGAAGAGATGAAAGTTATTGTTGACGAAAACGGCAAAGTGCGCCGCATAGGAAAAGCGCTAGAACCAAAGAAATGCCGCGGTGAATTTATGAGCATTTCTCTTTTTACGAAAGATTTTTCGAAATTTCTTTTTCCAGCAATGCAAAATATGATTATCGAACTTGGGCCACAGATGTATAGCGGTGACGCCATGGACAAGGTTATTCAGGATGGGGCAGCATTGCAGGCATTTGAAATTCCCGCAGAGCACGCCATAGAAATAGACTTCCCAGAAGATATCGTAGCGGCAGAACGCAATGTTCTTAAGTATGTTAAAATTCAATAAAAATGGAAAAAGTACATCCAATTTTATTTACCCCCGGACCACTTAGGGTGTCGGA
>CAZSIU010000170.1:0-2508 GCA_964607225.1 uncultured Methanosarcinales archaeon
CTGCAATGGCTGCCAAAAATCCTACTGCAATTCCCCCCATTATGGTTAATGGCCAGATGTACCTGTTAAGCAATCTTTCCAAAACCCTTTCGTCTTTCCTGAAGCCAGGAATCTGCAGCCCGCTTGAAATCATCTGCCTGGCTTGCGATTTTGCGTCCATGCCTGCAGTCTGGACCCAGAAAATGCTGAATATGACGCTGCCGACGATAAAGAATAGGATATACACCAATGCCTGCAGATATTGCGTTGGGCCTATCATCAATGTATGCTGCTGTATAATATTTCTTATAATGCTTGGCCCCTGAAGCCAGTATACAAACCCTGAAATCGGCTGGCCTGTTGATGCGCTGAAGGTTCCAAGCCATGCATGGCCTGCATTTTGAAGAAGCCTTCCCCACAGCTGGAAATTTGCAATCAATGCTGCAACCAATATGACTGGGATGTTTGAAGTGTAAATAAAAGCCAATGGCCATCTTATGCCGTGCCCCCTGACCATGCCGAATGACAAAGGGATTTCAACTTTCATGGCCTGCGCATAGACTGCAATGACAAAAACAAGTATAGTGGCTATGACGGCAGACAGCATTATAGTTGCTGTTGTTATTTCTCCGTTTACAAGGCTTATTACAAAAGTCGGTATTGCGCCTGGCGGATAAATTGAGCCGGGAGGCACTATCCAGTTGAATGCCTGCAAAAACAGGCTTTTGCTTACGCCTGCTGCTATAAACAGGCTGATTCCCGAGCCGAATCCCCACTTGCTTACTACCTCGTCCAAAAACAATATTAGTATTCCCCCTAAAATAAGCTGGAATACAAGCATCAGCTGCAATTGGAAGTAAAATCCGGTGCCTGCAAAATTCTCTGGCGGCGCCAAGCCTCCCAAAAAAACATATACTGCGCTTTCAAATATGATAAAAAAGAAGGACATCATTTTTTGAGTGCCCTGAAATGATTTCTTGCCTTCCGGATTTGTCAGGTCAAATTTCCATATTCCTGAGCCGTTGAGAAGCTGCAGGACTATAGAAGCAGTCACTATGGGACCTATTCCTAGTGAAATTATTGATCCGAATTCCGCGCCAAGTATGATTGACAAAGTCTCGAATCTCTGAAGCGCGTTGACTCCCAAGCCGAATAATGGCATTAAGCCCAATATGAAGAATATCGCAAGCACTATCCCTGTCCACTTAAGCTTCTCCCTGAAAGAAAGGGTCTTTTGAGTAGGTCCCTCAACTTCCGGAAGATTTGAGATTATGGTGTGCCAAAGAGACATTTTAATCAAAAAAACGAAAAACTATGTTATTTTTAAAGTTATTGCAAAAGATTACGTATTGGTTATTCAGATTGTAATAGTTAAATTCTTTGAATCTGTTAAACTTCCATTTATGGCTGTGGCATTAGTATTAAAAGTTCCACTTCCTGTAAAGTTATAGTCAATATAAATAAACATCTGCTCGCTTGGCTGCAATACGCTGGCTATGGTTGCATTTATAATGCTGTTGTTTTTGGTGTCAAAAGTCCAGTTTACGTTTGTTAGGTTTTTATTTAAGTTATTTTTAATGATAAACTCAAACATTCTCTTGCTTCCAGACTCGTTTACAACGCTTAGGTTAAAAGCTTCTATATGCTTTATGTCAAATGTTATGCTTTTAGAGTCTGAGTAAGTGCCGTTTGTTACAGCAGCAATCGGATTATATGTACCGCTAGCTCCATAATCATATTGCACAAATATGAATACTGTTTCATTCGGAGTTATTGAACTAAATGGATTTGTTGAATTTATTATCTGTCCATTTCCCGTGGTTAGAGACCAATTTAGATTAGTTAAATTAAATAATAAATTATTCTGCGCCTGTATCTCGAATATAACTTTTGTTATGTCTATATTTGCATCATCAAAACTTGTTACAGCCAAATCTCCCACTCCAACAGTATAGCTTAAGGAATAGCTTACAATGGTTGAAGAGCTTAACCCTGTAGCATTTGCCTTTACATTATAAGAGCCTTCATCTGAGAAATTATATTTAACATAGACAAATGCTCTTTCATTCACAGTCATGGAACTTATATTGGAGGTGCTGTTTATTATGTAGCTGTCATTGGTGTCAAACTGCCATTGGACATCTGTAACTGTTGTATCTCCATCATTATGGATTATGAATTCAAATATTTTCAAAGTGTTGTTACTATACATTATAGTTATGGAGTCTATTGCTAGCGAAACAACCTCTGCTTCTGTGTTTTGAACTATGTTATTATTCTCATTGCTTTCATCAACTAAATTGTCAAAATCTGTTATTGCTGTGTAAAGTGTTGTATTGGAGCTGTTTGTTATGTTGAACTTATAGGTAATGGTCTCATTCGTGCTTAAAAATGACAGGCTGGCATTGTTTGAATATGTCGTATTGTCAAACAAGTCAAGAAATACATCAAATGCAGGAGGTTGCCCGAGTATGGAAATGTTGATGGTTAGATTGGTTATATTTGTTGTCTGGTTATAGCTTACACTCA